>NZ_CP009687.1:3000941-3301035 GCF_001042715.1 Clostridium aceticum
TTTTCTCTTATTTTTCTAATATGGACAGTAACTGTGGAGATGTCCCCTTGGGAATCAAGACCCCATAGCTTTTCAAATAGTTCTTCTTTTTTAAATACCCTATTTGGATTAGAAGCTAAAAACATCAATAAATCAAATTCCTTGGTTGTTAAAATAATTTCTTTACCATGAACATGTACTCTTCTAGATGCTTTATCAATTGTAAGTCCCCTTATGTCAATCTCATCTCTAGTCATTCGGTTATCCCCTGTTAGTCTTTCATATCTCGAAATATGCGCTTTTACTCTTGCCACTAATTCCCCTGGACTAAAGGGTTTTGTCATATAATCGTCCGCCCCTAAACCTAATCCTCTTATTTTGTCTATATCCTCTTTTTTAGCTGAAACCATAAGAATCGGCGTGTTTTTCTCACGCCTAACTTGTCTGCATATTTCAAAACCATCTATTTTTGGAAGCATTAGGTCTAATAGAATTAGATCATAGTTTTGATTTTTTGCCTTAAATACCCCTTGATCACCATTGTTTTCAATCTCTACTTGAAAACCATTTATTTCTAAATAATCCCTCTCCAGTTCAGCAATACTTATATCGTCTTCAATAATTAAAATCTTTTTCATTTTCTATTATCCCACCTTATGATCTCTTTAAAGTAAAGAATATGCTAGTACCTATTCCTTCCTTACTTTCAGCCCACATTGTACCACCATGTTCTTCTATAATTTTCTTTGCTATGGCAAGACCTAAACCACTTCCACCAGTTAGGGCATTTCTAGAAGGATCAGCTCTATAGAACCTATCAAATATAAAAGGGAGAGCTTCTCTTGGAATCCCCTGTCCAGTATCTTTAATTTCTATTTGCACTTGTTTTTTATTTTCTTCAAGTATAATATCTATTATCCCTTCTGTTTTATTTGTGTACTTTACTGCATTTTCAATAATATTTACAACCACTCTTTTCATCTGTATTACATCTACTCTCACAAAAGCAGGCGTATGAATTTTACAATGATATTGTATCGTTACTTTTTCTTTCTCTAAATCAAACTGTAATTCCTCTACTAAATCTAAAAAATATTTTCCTATATCAATTCTATTTAAATGTAGTGGTAACTTATTTAAGTCTAGTTTAGAAAATAAAAATAAATCATCAATTAATGTATCTACATCTACTGTCTTTGTATAAATACGATGAATATATTTTTCCATTTTTTCCGGCGTATCTGCAATACCATCTCTAATCCCCTCAACATATCCCTTAATCGTTGTAATAGGGGTTTTTAGATCGTGAGATATGTTTGAAAAAAGTTCTTTTCTGTTTTCTTCATATTGAAGCTGCTTGTCTAAAGAATGTTTTAGTCTTTGTCGCATTTCCTCAAATGCTCGGGATAATTCTCCTATCTCATCCTTATCGTTGCTGATTAATTCAAAGTCTAAGTCTCCCTCTTTGATTCTATTGGCAGAATCCTTTAACTTACCTAGCGGTTTAACGATGCTGCCCGCCACAAGATACGTCAAAGTGCCATTGGTTATAACAAGGATTACTACAATGGCGATCATAAGGGTAGTGACCAATTCCTGAAAAGTCCTCTTGATAGGTTCCATATTCGTTATGAAAAATATTGTACCTTGCCCTTTATCCGAAAAATAAAAATCTTGTTGGCTTAATCTCAGTTCAGCCTCTATAGTCTCCTCCGAAGCAATAGGCATATCGTAGACATATTTACCAAATTGCGGCAGATCTTCTTCTTTTATCATATACTGAAATCGTGGACTATTATAAATAATAACATTATTTTTTCTTACGATGATTCCAGAATTAAAAAGTATTAGTTGCTTTTCTAATTCCTTAAAGTAATTTTCATCCTGAAAATTTTCTGGTGTTTTCAAAGAAACTTCTTTAATACTGGAAAAAAACATCTCCCGGTCTGCTACTGCTTGTTTAAGCGTATGGACTTTACCTACTCCAGGATAAGATTTATAAAAATCTCCAATATAATAAAGCCCTGCAAATATACCTACTATGATTGTTAAAAATATAGGTACTAAAAGCAATGCTATATACGATAATAATAATCTAAATTTAATGGACATAGTCTTCTCCTTAGCTTTCTATATATAGACATCTGATCCTAAATTTTAATATACTAAGGGCTACATTTTCAGCCCACGGTTTCGGGGCGAAACCGTAGACCGTATATATGAAAACTTAGTTTTTAAAGCGTATGTTCTATATACAACTTTTTTGATAGTTTAATTATATACAATGATTATAAATTGTCTATAAAGTATTTCTTAAATTTTTCTAAAGAGAGAGTTCATAGCAATAATTTTATAAATATTTCAGAGGCGTTAACTTAGTACAATTATTACCAAAATTCTCTTGAACTGTCATCCTGAGGGTAGCGAAGGATCTTGAAATAACGAAGGATGACAAGTTATGGTTTAAGTTAACGCCAATGATAAATATTTAAGATTTTGTTTATAGATAAACAAAATCAAAGTTTGAACTTACTTATCTATATCTGTAATTTATAATTGCTAGTTATAAGAAAGGCGTACAGCAAGAAAGTCCCTGCTCTACACATTAGCATAGGCGGGACCTTCTTAGCTTATACATGACCAAATCAAAAGTTTAGCAATTGATTAATCCATACATGTCTTTTTATACACAGTGACGTGATAGTTTCCATCTTCCTCTTGATTTACATCTGCTTTTAAGTTAAGTTTTTGAAACTCTCCTTCAAACCATTTAGGAATATGTGCACAAATCACCTTTAGTTCATAAAAGCTGTTCTTTCTAAGAAAAGGCAGCAGTACCTGCTTAGATGTAACCCCTGTGCTGCTTTGCTGCAATTTTTTGAGGTTCATGAAATAATATCCCTTTTTTTCTCCTTCTATAGGCATGGGAGCTTCCTCTTCTTCACTATCATTGACTTCTTCTTCTTTTTCCAAAATTACATCTAAAAAGATCTCGGGATGACCTTCTAGTTCCCATAAAGTAAATCCTTCAGCATCTAATACTGTGTATATCAACCCAGTAATTTCTCTTGCCGCAAAAATTTTGCAACTATCACCCAAAGACTTCATCATCTCTGTAAGACTTTGTCTTACACCTATCATACCTTTTGTATAGTCTATACCAAAAGGAAATTCTTTGACAATCTCCCACTGCCCTTCAACCTTTTTATAAACCCTAATACATCCAGTTTCCAAAAGTACAGAGGTGTGATTATTGTCATTTAAAAAACAAGCTATTTCTTTACTCATATTCTTTCCCCCTTTTAAGTTTTAAATTTAACAAAAAAGCACAGCGAAAAATCTTCGCTGCACATCTTTATGCATATTTCTATTTAAGTTTATTTTATTCTTGCAACAAAATGATAGGATAAATCATTATAGCACAACTTTATTATATTTACAATTCTGAAAATTCTTTATACTGCAATATATTACACTTTGCACTGAGTATGGGGTAGGTTGCAGCAAGTAATAGCTATGGAAAAATTATATTTACTTTATTAATGAATTTTCAAAACAACTTTTTTTTATCATTTTTCTAGCTATACAATATAAATTTATGATCTCATTTATATATATACTGCTTTCTTTAACAAGATTTTTTTTCAGCAGTAGATCTAATTCATGAGCTTTATCATATACCCCCTTAACAGATAGGTTGATCGACATACCTTTTATATTGTGTACTACATGTTGAAGTGCTTGATAATTTTTAGTTTTTACAAGTTCCTTCATAAGTAGAATATTTTCCTCCATCTCTTTAAAATATTCTTCGTACAGGATGATGATATCTTCAATTTCTATACCTATTTCTTCTACTACTTTTTCTATATGAAAATCCTCCATGTTTTTCCTCCTTATGGATAAAACTTGCACCGGATATTATTCATAGGCTTCTTTTATCTTTATGATCTGTGGTAAGATCTTCATAAATACCTCTAGCAGCCTCGGTTCAAAGTGACTCCCTCGCAATCTCAACATCTCATCAACAGCAGCATCAATATGCCAAGCATGTTTATAAGGTCTTGGCGTAGTTACAGCATCAAAAAAGTCACATATGGCTACAATCCTACCTTCTATAGGAATTTCTTCTCCCTTTAATCCCTTAGGATAACCACTGCCATCATACTTTTCATGATGGGTATAAGCTATTACTTCCGCCATCTTCATGAGCTGAGATCTTCCCCCTGAAAGAATTTCCCCCCCTATATCAGAATGGGTTTTCATGATCTCCCACTCCTCTTCCGTTAGTTTTCCTGGTTTTAGCAATATATTATCAGGTATCCCTATTTTTCCTATATCATGTAAGGGGGCGGCATGAAGCAATATATGGCTATAGGATGCCTCCATACCTAGAACTCTTGCCAATATTTCAGCGTATTTTCCAACTCTTACTATGTGATTTCCTGTATCATTGTCTCTAAATTCCCCGGCAATAGCAAGCCGTCTAGCTATTTCTAACTCAGACCTTTTTAACTCTCTTGTTCTTTCTGCTATTTTTCTTTCAAGGTTTTGGTTTTGTAGTTCTACTTTGTTGTACAGCAGTTTTACTTCTATGATATTGTGTATTCTATTTAGCACCTCTCTTTTATTAAAAGGCTTTCCTAAAAAATCCCTTGCACCCTCCTCTAAGGCCCTATTTCTATTTTCCATATCATCACTGGCAGTAAGAACAAGTATAGGTAAATAGCTTCTTCTGTCAATTCTTTTTAATTTTTCCATCACTTTAAAACCATCCATAAAGGGCATATTTAAATCTAGTAATACGATATCCGGCTCAAGAACAGGATACATTACTACTGCCTCTTTGGGATCTGTAGTTGTATAAATATTTTTATAGCCTTCTTTTCTTAAAATTTTTTCCATCAACATAATATTCGTACGCATATCATCCACAATTAATACTTTAGCATTTAAAAATTTTTCTTTATTTATCATAAAAGAGCACTCTGGATTCTCCCTCCTTTTATTACACAAGATTTCTCTACTTATGCAGCTTGAGCAAAGCTAAGTCTCACTCCTTCATTAAATTAGATAGCTAATTTTCATAAATGAAAATGGAGAGTAGCTATCTAACTTTTTTTATTTATATCTATTGATTTTATTCTATATATTTTTTTATGATCTCCTGCAACTGTTGTTTTCTTATAGGCTTTGCCATATAATCATCCATACCTGATTTTATACACTTTTCTCCTTCCCCCTCCATTGCATTGGCAGTAAGGGCTATTATATAGATGTGTTCCCCTGTAGTTTTTTCTGTATTTCTAATATGCGCTGTCGTCTCATATCCATTCATCTCTGGCATTTGTACATCCATTAGAATTAAATGTATCCTTTGTTTTTTCTTTTTTAATATTTCTAGTGCTTCTTTGCCATTATGAGCATTGATTACCTCATATCCTAAATTTTTTAAAATCAAATTTACTAACTTCTTATTAATTTCATTATCTTCTACCAATAGTATTGTAGCTTTTTTATAATGGTGATTTTTTACTATGTGAGGTATATTTTCACCTTTCTCTAAAAAAACTTTAGGTAAACCACCATAATTTTCTAAAGTATTATCATTACTTCTACAAAGACCAATAATTTTATTTAGTAACTGCGAGGGCTTAATGGGTTTTGTTATGTAGTCAGCCCTCCTACTTTCTAAAATTCTTACTATTTTTTTCTCTTCTGCTAGAGAATTAGTAATAATAACAACAGAAGTATCAAAGAAACGTCCCCCATAGAATAATTTTTCATAGAGATATAAAGCGTCTATCGTTACAAGCACCACATCAAAGTTACGCTTTAATAAAGGACTTATCCCTTCACTTGTGGGATTTATTCTATATATTAATTTTGACTTCGGCTGCCAATTGCCTAGTAAATTATCTAGGACTTTGCAAACATCATGATTTTCAGAAATTACTAAAATATCCATCTTATGAATGTATGAAAATTTATAATCTCTTAGTTCTAGTGCATTTTCCTGAAGTTGTAGTTTTATAGTAAAGGAAAATTCACTGCCTTTTCCTATAGAACTTTTGACATCTATTGTCCCCTCCATAAGTTCTACAAGCTGTTTTGATATGGCTAGCCCTAGACCTGTTCCTTCAAACCTTCTAGCTGCTGATCCATCAATTTGGCTAAAACTTTCAAAAATCTGGCTGGTTTTTTCCTTAGGAATGCCTATACCAGTATCCATAATAGAAAACTTTATAGAAGCTGTATGATCCTTTAGCATTTCTAATTTTGTATTCACCTGAACTTTGCCCTTTTCTGTAAACTTAATGGCATTTGATATCAGATTAATAAGTACTTGTCTTAATCTTACGGGATCTCCTATAACGGCATAGGGTACCTCTCTTGCAATACTTAAGTTAATCTCCAAACCTTTTTTGTAAGCCTTAATAGATAAAAAATCCACCACTTTTTCCACAGTGTCAATAAGGTCAAATCTTGTTTTGATTAATTCTAGTTTTCCCGCCTCAACCTTAGAAAAATCTAGTACATCGTTTATAATCGTAAGAAGAGCTTCAGAAGAAGTTTTTATAATTTCTACATAGTTTTTTTGCTCTTTGTCAAGGCTAGAGGTCAATAACATTTCCGTCATGCCTATGATACCATTCATGGGGGTTCTTATTTCATGACTCATATTAGCTAAAAACTGGCTTTTTGTTTTGTTGGCAGTTTCTGCTGCTTCCTTTGCATTTTTCAAATCCTTTTCTGTGTTTTTTCTAGCATCTATCTCTTTTATAAGCTTCTTATGTACTATACATGCTTTTAGAGAAGTAGCAAACTTTTTCACCACATCCCTTAGCTGTTTTAGTTCTCTCTCGCTAAATGGCTCTTTTCTTTCGCTTCCATATAATTTCAGTATACCTATATCATCTAACTTGTAAATAATGTAGACCCCTTCAGTAACATCCTTTTCTAGGATCAATTGCTGAAATACTTTACTACCACTAGCCACAGAATAATAATCCTTTGCCTCCAGCAGCTTGAAAAGTATATTGTCTACACCAATACGCTCTATATTTATTCTAAACTTTGGTTTACCATAAACCAACCTATATTCAGGCTCTTCTTCATCCTTTAACCATATGGATGCAAAATCTAAATTTTTTCTGCTTAAAAGTATCTGTAGAAAAGACTGACACTCTTCCTCCATATCTAATGACTTTCCTATACCTAAGGAAAGTTCGTACAAGAGGGCTACTTCCTTAATAATATCACAAAAATTATTCATATAGCACCCCTATGACGACGGTTTTATTCAAAAATTCCAGTGGCCCTTTTCCATAGGAAGAGATTTCTCCTATCGTTAATACCCCTTCTAGCGTAAGGGTTTTGTCAATGGACGCTAACTTATTTTTTGTACTTTGTAGTTCCTTTTCAAAATCATCTTCTAAAAATAAAGCCCTGGAAATACAGTCAATCATTAGTACTTCCTTATGTTGAAAATCTGCTTCTATCATACAATCATCTACCGCTTGACAGGCAGCTTGTATAAGCCTCTCTGGTATTCCTTTAAGAAAGTATAACAAAGCATTATTTGGTACTTCTCCAACACATGTGATCTCTCCTTTATCATTGACTAAAATAGGGTCTCTAACGATGTCCTCACTGTCCTCCTTATATATTCCAAATGGATACTTTTTTGCAATGGCAAAGAAATTTTGTATAGATATTTCACTGTTTACATCCTTTTCTACAACTTCCTGGTAAACATCTAAAGCATTGTCCCAATTTAACTCTTGAATCGTATTATTATTAACCCTCGAAGCTACCACTGGTCCCATTATTCTTTCCCAACCATGACGCACCCCTAGGTTACTCTTTTTATCTACAAAAACCATAAGAGCTGCTCCCTCAAAATAACCTTCGTTGTTGAAGATACACTTTCGCTGTTGAAAAGTAATGGATCCTGCACCTCCACCTATATAGTTAACAGCGTTACCCAATATACAAAAAAGTTCTGATAAAAATAGAGAAATATTAGGAAGCAAACCATCTACTAGTACAATAGCTGTGGGTTTATAAGAATATTTTTTTAGTTCCTTAACAATTTCTTCATTTAGCACACAATCTCTTGGATTTGTAATTAGTAATGGACTCACTAATATAGGAAGAATTTTTATAAGGATTCCATCTTCATACTTTTTTTCTTCATAAATTACTGCGGGTAAAACAGCTCCACAAAATTTTATGTTGTACTTATTTAGTTTTTTAATCAGTTCAGTAATATCAATCAAATATTTTTCTCCAATAAAAATAATTATTATTTCATTTTCTTCCACTTTTAAGTTAGCTATTTTCTGGACAACTTCTTTATGTGTTAAGCCTTTAATGAACAAACTGGCTCCTCCTTTATTAGTTAACTCAAAATCTATACAATCTCTTTATATATTTTGACATGATAGAATAAAACTCCTCTTATATTAATCAAATAAAACATTATTTCCTACATAAGAACTATTTTTATATTGGGTTCCATCATTTCCCTATTTTTTGTATGATTATCTGTGGGCTTAATAGTTTTAGTTTGATAAAACTATTGAGTCTTAATTATGCAGCAGGTTAAATTTTTAGTTTTACTGATGGATAAAAATTTATTTTTTATGGAAAGGAGGTGGCGTCTTTGCTGGATGATAACAAGAAACTAACAGGGGAAATTGAAAAGGTTAGATATCAGTTAATTAAACTGATAGAGGCAAAAAAGGGTAATTTGCTTCATCCTGAAGTGGTAAAGTTAAGCAAATTTTTGGACAAATTATTAGTTAAGTACACTCAAAGTAAAATTTAATTCATGTTAGTAATTCTGTAAGATAATTTAACCTGCTGTACATTAGCTATACTAAAAAAAGGTCATCCCAATGGATGACCTTTTTAAAAATGATTTTAAGTTTTATGCAGAGGTTATTACATTTAATCTTTTATGCTCATTCACTACTTTAATAAAATTAACCTCTGGATCATCTGTCCCTTGAACATACAATCCAGCATCTTTAAGAGCCTTTACATATTCTACAATTTCATCAGTGATGATCTCTCCAGGACAAAGCACCGGAATTCCTGGAGGATAAGTTAGTAAAAATTCTGCACTAATCTCTCCAACACTGTCTTCTAGCTCTATGGAGATGGTATTGCCATTAAAAGCATCCCTAGGGGAAAGCATACGCAGAGGAATCTTTGGGATACTCATAATCTCTATTTTGTTTTTTCCACTATTGCTACAGGTTTTACTTATTTCCCTTAAAGCTATTAGCAAGGCATCTACCTTTTCTTGAGTATCCCCTATAGAAAATACGCAAAGAATATTATACAAGTCAGACATTTCGGGTTGAATAAAATATTTCTCAGCGAGAATTCTTTCAAGTTCATGACCTGAAATGCCAAGATTTTTACAAGTAATCGTTATTTTTGTTGGATCAAAGTCATAAGCACCATCTAAGCCCACTACTTCTTCACCAAAACAGAACAAGCCTTCTATGTTATTAATTTCAGCTCTAGCATACTTAGCTAGCTCAATAGTTTTATCTAAAAGCTCTTTTCCTTCAGTTACCATCTGCATTCTTGCAACATCTAAAGAAGCTAGAAGAATATAAGATGGGCTTGTGGTTTGAAGAAGGCTCATGACAGTTTTTACTCTATTTACATCCACCAATCCTCTTCTTACCTGAAGCATGGAGCTTTGTGTAAGTGAGCCAATAATCTTATGGGTGCTTTGTGCACACATATCAGCACCAGCATCCATAGCGGATATAGGCAATTTATCGCTAAAATGTAAATGTGGTCCATGAGCTTCGTCAACAATCAAAGGAATATCATAGCTATGAACGATACCAGCAATTTTTTCAATATCAGTTGAAACACCATAATAAGTTGGATTGATGATTAAAACTGCCTTGGCATCTCTGTTTTGCTCTAGTGTTGTTTGAACAGTTTCAGGAGTAACATTCAACGCAACTCCTACATTACTGTCAATCTCTGGTTGCATATACACTGGCATGGCACCACTCAGTATGATACCAGCCGTAACTGACTTATGAACATTTCTAGGAACAAGAATTTTATCTCCTTCTCCTACAACACTCATAATCATCGCCTGAATTGCTCCAGAAGTACCATGAACACAAAAAAACGTATCATCTGCATTATTTGCATCAGCAGCAAGCTCTTGAGCTTCTTTTATCGCTCCAGTTGGTTTATGAAGGCTATCTACCTGTTTAAATACAGTAACATCGATGGCCATTACATTTGTTCCAATAAAATCTTTAAATCTGTTTACCATTCCTTGCCCCTTTTTATGTCCTGGCACATGGAAGGGTATAGTGTCATTATTTACATAATCCAATAGGGCATCAAATAATGGAGTTTTTGTTTGGTCATATTTGTACATTTGTCAACACCAGCCTTTCCTTGTTTCGTATCAAGAAAAAAAAGCCCCTACTTCGTTGCATTAGTTTTGGGCTTTTGCAGAGCGCGCTATAGGCTTTTTATATTTAAATTTCTTAGACAATTATAAAATAAATTCATTAAAAATACAATGTTTTTTAGATAATTTTACTTTCCAAGTTTAACTTTTTTTATTTCTTTATGATATATATATGCCTTCATAAGTTTTGCTATGCTAAGGATTCTATTTAAGCCATGACTTCTACCTTATTTTTCCCGCCTTCTTTAGCTTTATATAAAGCCTTGTCTGCCATATTATATACCTCCTCCACTGATTCAGTGTTTTTGGTAATCTGTGCAACACCTGAACTAATAGTAAAGTAGATTTCTTTGTTTTCTGCAATTTTCATCGGTTCCTTATTTATGTTTACTCTTATCTTTTCAGCAACCTTTACTGCGTTTTCTAAAGATGTATTGGGCAGTATTAACGAGAATTCTTCTCCACCATATCTTGCAAAAATATCCGTTGATCTTAGCACCTCTTTGCATCTTGAAACCAACTCAATCAATACATGATCTCCTGCAACATGACCATAAGTATCATTGATTTTTTTAAAATTATCAATATCCATCATAACGATAGAAAAAGCTTTATTTTCTTCTCGATGCTGATTAAAGATCACCTCAGCTAACTCAGTCATATGCCTTCTATTAGAAATACCTGTTAGTGGATCTATCTCGGATTGTTTGATTGCATTTTTCATCATAACCAATGTTTTTATCCTTGCTAAAAGCTCCTGTTTTTCAAAGGGCTTTATGATATAGTCATTGGCACCACATTCAAAACCCATGCATACTTTGCTTAGCTGACTGTTGGCAGTAAGCATTAAAACAGGCAGTTCTACCAGAGAATATTTCTCTCTAATTTTTTTACATACCTCATAACCTGACATTCCTGGCATCATTACATCAAGAATCACTAAATCTAAATTTACTTTTTCAATAAGGTTTAGTGCCTCTTCTCCATTTGACGCTGTTGCTACATAGTAATTATTTAAAGCCAATTGATTCACCAGCACCTGTATATTGATGGACTCATCATCTACAACGAGGATTTTAGCTTCTGCTTCAGCTCTATCCTCTTGCTTTTCTAAACTAATCGCCGTTTGTTCCAATAGAAACTGCCGCTTCAATATTGGTGTTATTTCCTTCTCTTTTTCTAAAGCACAAGAAGTTATCGGTAAAGTAAAAATAAATTTTGATCCCTGACCTTCAATCGATTCACATCGAATATTCCCACCATGAAGATCAACAAGCTTTTTGGTGATACTTAAACCCAATCCTGTTCCACTATGTTGTCTTGATGTAGAAGTATCTACTTGTTCAAAGGACTCAAAGATTTTTTCTATCTTATCAGCAGGGATACCAATACCAGTATCCTCTACCACTACTTGTATGAAGTCCCCTTGCACCTCTGCTTTTACAGAGACTTCTCCTTTTTTTGTAAACTTTATAGCGTTACCTACTAAATTGTAAATGATCTGCTGCAGGCGATCTTCATCCGCATAGACTCTTGATATATTCTTTGGAATTTCATTTTTTATTAAAACTGCATTTTCCTTTTTTGTCATTTTAAAAACTGTTAATATACTATCCACAAGCTCATATAAATTGATTGTCCTAAAAGATAACTTGATATCGCTATGTTTTAACTTTGAATAATCTAGTATATCATTCACAAGATTACTTAGTCTCTTGGCACTGGCAGAAATAATGAAAAGATTTTTCTTAACGATGTCTGTTACCTCTCCTGCCGCCCCTTCGATAAGCGATTCTGTAATGCCTATTACTCCATTCAAGGGTGTTCTCAACTCATGAGAAGTATTTGCCAAAAACTCATCCTTCAGTTCATTAAGAGATAAAAGCTTCTTAGAAAGATCATCTACAGATACAAAAGCATCAGCAAATAGTTTTGATAATATTAAAGCTAAAATAAAGGCCAAAGATACGGCAGCAAACGTACTTAAACCATAAAATGCCATAAAGGATCGTCTATTGTTCACATATAATATATCATTCGCTAGTGCTATAATTGAAAATAGCATCCCTATCAACATGATCAATGCACCTTCTTTTTTTCTCCTTGCAGCTCGCATTAGTACAAATGCACAGTAAGTGCAAGCCAGTAGAATTAAAAGGTTCGTTGGATTTTTAAAGTGATAAAATTCATAATAAGGAATAACGATGAAAATCATAAATTTTATTAAACAGTAACTTTTGATAATTTTTAAAACTTTCTTTGAAAATTCACCTGGAAAAAGAGAGTGTGTAAAGTTACACATATATATTATAGCTGGAATTGTACCCATATAGTTAACATATTGAAATAACCTAAAGCTTATCCTCATAAAGTTGCTAATCACTATAGAATTTACAAAAACTGTTCTTATTGCCATCGCAATACATAAAATTCCAAAGAACAGCGCATACTTTTTCTGTGGTAAAAATAGATAGAGTACAATATGATACAACCCTAAAATAATCAGTGCACTAAAAAGAAACATATCTCGCAAAAGGTTATCATTATTACTGGCTAACACACGATAATAGTCTCCTAAATAGATAGGATAGCTCATTAGATGATTTTCAGCATTAGGAACATTTAAAATAATCTCGAACTCCTCAGGCATAGGGCCAATATATAAGATTTTATTTTTTACCTCTTGAAATTCTTCATTTTTCAAATTGAAGTCAGCTGTTTGACTAACAACTTTTTTATTGATAATGAGTCTATATGAGGTTAATGTATAGGGAAGAAAAATGCCTAGATCAATGTGTTGAATATTTTTTGACTTAATCCTCAATCTATAAGTACTGTAACCTTCTCCCCTAATTATTTGACCTGGAAGGTTAATATATTCAGCAGTTCCAAAACTATCACTTTTTTGTACCAAGTCCTCATCATCCAATAGCTGATTACGGTATAGCTCCCACTCACCTTTTAACTTAATAAAATCTTCCTTCTCGTAGTTCCAATTGCTTATATCAAGCATCCCCTTTTGAGCAGGAGACATATTAGCATCACTGTTAATATGTTGCATTTTTGTAAACATCACAAAGAGACCAACAAAGCAACTAATCAACACCAAGTAAGCTATATGTTTTCCATAAAAGTCATAAAATTGATCCCATCGTTTTAGTGTTTTCAATATCCTCACCTTCTAAGTTGAAGAATTAAAATTGTAATCTCCCTATTTTTTGTAAATCAGGAGATTTTTCAAGATCCTTTGGCGTTACACAGGCTGAAGCTGGGTCCAAAGGTAATCCATGTATCGTATTTTCTCCTTGCTTCACTTTGCTCCATGCCTCTACAAACTTTTCTTTTGCTTCCATCAGTTCTTTATCTAGTTCTTGTGCTATCTCGTCAGAATCTTTTATTTTCAACACTTCTTTTTTTAAAGTATCTTTCAAGTCCTCTATCGTTAAAGTTTCAATGCCTAGCTGATATTTTTTCTCTAGATCAGCTTCATCAAAACATCTATATACCAGTTCAGAACACACCATAGGTGTAGTACCCTTGTCTAACATCTCAAAAATATAGGCTGTTGCATTATCTAAAATACTTCTCATAATTTTTTTACTGGTAACATCTAGTGGAATTTTTCTGGTAATTCCTAAAAGAGCAAGCAGAATGAGATGATCAAAGGCATACTTTGTTTTTTCGTCTACATAATGCTGTCCTATACTAATTACTGGTTCATAAGGATAACCCTCATCGCCTAATTTATGACTATTTTTATTAAATCTGAAGACATCTGTAAAGGTTTCTGAACTTAATAATGCTAGTTCCATTTTTAACATTCCTTTTTTAGTTGCATGAATAACATAATGAATGTTATCTTCTTTTCCTGCATATAATGCTGCATGACTATAGATACCTCCATCAAAAAGAACAATCAAATCAGATAACCATCCCTCTCCCCTACATAAAAGTACGTCTCCATGATGTAAATCATCAAACTTAATATTTTTCATTGGCTTTTCCCCCTTTATAAACTACTTATCCCCATAACATTCCCATTATTTTCATATCTAGAAAAAACTTGCTTTTTCGAATAATATTACAACAATAATATCATTTTCCGAGATAAAAGTACATAATATTCCAATTCTTAATAATATTACCACTAAGGTAGCATCAATTTTAAAGTCAAAAAAATTAATACCCATAGGAAAATTTTCTTCCTATGGGTGTTGTGTTCAATAAAAAATAATCTATTTACCATCTTATTTTTTTACTGCTCTTATAGTATATAAAGCTTTTTCAAGAAAAAAGTTTGGAATGATTTATTCTATCTATAGATTGTGATAATAATAGAATAAAGAAGAACAACCAATGTAATGAAACCTATAGCCATCCCTACTGGATGCCCCATATTTATCGTCCATCCTATGCCAAAACGCTTTTCAATCCAGAGGCTAGGGTCCTGCTTATTATAATAAAACATACCCCACTTCCAATATTTATCTTCATCTCTATAAATCAATTTTTTATTTTCTTCTTCATCACTGTCTATTGTTATTCTGCTGCCACTTTGCCCTGTTTTTAAAGCAACCACTATAACTGCCATTATTGGTAAAGCGATAGAAAGAATATTTACAGCTATATGAGTAGTCGCTGTAAGATTTAGTACTTGTAGTATCGTTAATTGAAGATATAGGAAGTATCCATTAAGAAGGATAGAAGTAAAAACCATAAATATTCCCCATCTCCTATTTGCAATGATATTTTGTTTTTCAGAAGTCTTAGGTTTTGCTGGGTTAATCATTAGCTTACTTTTACCGATTACAATGGTAAGATAAAAAAATAGAGTGAACATACCTAACTGCGTTAAAGGAATACCAAAAACAGTCAAAAAGCTCTTATGCCCATATCCAACAACTTCCCCTTGAAAGTCAAATCTCATAGGTATTCTATCCGGCAGGGATCGGTATATTGTCGCAGTAAGTATCCATGTAAAGATGACTATAACAGCTGATATGCAATGATACTTCATAGCAATTTTTCTTTTACTAGACCCACTATTGGTGCTCACCATTACCACTTGTTTTTTCCTTACCAACCATCCCTCTGCTTCTTTCAACTTTTTTATCTTAAGATGTGTATAGAGATAATTTGCAGTAAATACAGTCATTAAAATAAAAATCCCTGCGTTAATTACCCTAATGCTTTGATAATTGAATCCTATAGCTATGATTATGCCCATGGCTACTGTTAAGGAAATGCTATGATTCCGCAAATATTCTCGCTTTAGTTTTTTAAATTGATCACTTTCTGCAAAATCTTCGGGAACAGCTATGCCGAAGAACAAAGATTTTTTTGTATAACTTGGTATGAATAAGCCAATAAGCAACAGCGGCAGATAAATCGTAAAAAAGTTTAATAGTAAAGTAAATAAAAACATACTATTTTTCTCCTTTTCTCATAAAGTTATCAAACTTTTTATTAATGATCTCAACAAAGGTTTCTCTAGAAATCCCTCTCAGATAAGCTTCAGCAGCTATCATTTCAAGGTTTTCCTCTAGACTCTCTAAGTATTCTTCAGTCAATTCTCCCTTAAGCTGTGGCTGTACTATCACACCACTTTTCCGATGGATAATTACCCATCCCTCCTGTTTTAATTGTGTATATACTTTGTTTACTGTATGAAAGTTTATACCTATATCAGCTGCCAGCTGCCTAACAGAGGGTAAACTCTCTCCACTAGTCAACTCTCCTGTAGCAATTCCTTTGATGATTTGATTTTTTATTTGTTGATATATAGGAACTTCGGATTCAAAGTCAATTTTTAATAACATTAGTACACTCCTTTTTTAACTGTTATATACATAATATAACAGTTAAAAAAGGAGTGCAACAGTTTTTTAAAGAGCAGTGACTATATCTCCCTCAAAAAATTAGAAACACCTGTGCCAAGGAAAAATCTTAGTACAGGTGTTTCTATAAGTGATCCAAGAGATATTCTTTTATCTAAAATTCCAATACTTCAATAGCTATCCCCTCTTTTAACTTTTCATCTGGAGAAATAACCACTTCTTCTCCCTCTTGCAATCCCCTAATCACTTCTACAAGCCTTTGGCTCTCCATCCCCTTTTGAATCTCTCTTAAAACCGCTGTGTTGTTTTCATTGACAAAAACATAATATTTTCTATCCATTTGGAATATGGCATTTTCCGGTATCAGCAGGACGTTTTCTTTACTATCAGTAATGACTCTTATATCCAAATCGTAACCGGGTCTGAGGTTCTCTATGCTGTCCTCCACCGTGATCTCTATTTTCACCCTTTTTTGTTCAATCCCTAGATCAGATATTTTACTAAAGGCTTGAGGATGGATTTTTTTTACACTTCCCTTTATCCCTTCTATGCCTAAGTCTTTATTGAATATCTCCACAGGTGCTCCTATTTCTATTTTTCCCATATCTCCTACCAATATATCACTTTCTAAATATAGCTTACCTTTATCCCCTAGCTCTATGATCTGAATTCCTGGCTGAAGATAACTTCCCACATCCACTTGCCTCATCATGACAGTTCCCCTCATGGGAGCATAAACAACAAAATCTTTTGCCTGTCTTGTAAGTTCCTGTATTTGAAGGTCAAGCTGCCGCAACTGTGCTTCATATTGAGGTGCTATATTAGGAGATATAGGCTCTTTTATGAGCTCTAAATCCAACTTTATTCTCTCAAGGCTGTTTACTTCTGTATCTAAAAGCAGTACAGCACTTTGATGTTCCTCACTGCTGATGGCACCTGCTTCATAAAGTCTTTTACTGTTATCCAACTTCCTTTGAGCCTCTCCTACATTTCTTTCCTGTGCTGTCAATAGAAGTTCTAATCTTTCTACCTCTTTTTCATTGATGGGCTTTACAGCCTCATTAAGTTGAGCCATAACTGCGGTTTTTTGTGCTTCCAACAACTTTTTTTGCTCTGAAAGCTGTTGAGGGTCTATTTTTACTAATACATCTCCTTTTTCTACTTGATCCCCTACCTTTACATGTACTGATATCACTCTACCAGCCGTAGGGGCATAAACACTTTCTTGATTTTCCATCGTTAAAGTTGCTAATTCTTCCACATATTCCTTTATTTCTCCTCTTTCTACTAATGCTACTGTCACTTCTATTGCTTTATTTCTATTGATCATAAAAAGTCCAAATGCAGCTACCACCACTAAAATACCTATGATTCCTATGATTTTCTTTTTCATTTTATTCACATCCCTTATGCAAGATATAGGCTAAGAAATTCTATTTTTTAAAGCCTCCATGAAATTTAAACGATAAATTTTTCGCATCGTAGCTAGCTGTGCAATGACAACAAAAACAATAGTCGCCATAGCTGTAAAAAAATAACTGCTTGGATTGATAATTAAAGGAATACTAAATAAGTCTGTTGAGAGAGCAGAGACAATGCCAGCGCACATACCATAGCCCACAGGTATACCTACAAGGATACCTATAAAGGTCATCAAGGTATTTTCCCTACTGATCATTTTGTAAATTTCTTTTTTATCAAATCCCATCACTCTTAGGGAAGAAAACTCCATAAGTCTTTCATTAATGCTGATAATGGTTATATTGTAGACGATAGCAAATCCCAAAATTCCTCCAAATAACATCAGTACCCCCACAGAATAAATGATCATATCCATAAATTCTAGAAAACTGTTTTTCATATCCTCTACTGACTGTACCTGTCGAATATTTTTTACATTCTGTAGCTTCAACACTACTTCATCCTTTGAATCTAATAATGCTCCCGTTACCACACCTTTTTCCCCCAACAAGTTGTTGACTGCTTCAATATCCATATAGGCATTGGTGCCTAAGTATTGTTCAACAATTCCCTTTACTTCAACAAACTTATCTTCTTGATCAGGCATAAAATTTTTAATGAATATTTCATCTCCTACGGTAACATCTAAAGCCTCAGCTAACCTCTCTGCTAGAATTATACCATTGCTAGGTAAGACTACTGGATATCCTCCTGGACTTTCAAAATGATAAAACCTTGTATCTCTCGGAAGACCCACGATGCTGACAGCCTTTTTTCTCCAGCCATTTCTTAATTCAAAAGGAATCTCTGTTTTAGGTTCTATGTGGTCTATTTCAATAACTTGAGATAGCTCCCTCAATACATGGCTGCTCATGGGGTGTGCAAAATCGATGTTGTAATCCATTGTTTGAAATTTTCCATATTGCAATGTAAAGATATTTGTCCATACAGAGGACATAAAAATTGGTACCATGGTGATCGCATAAGTTAAAGCAATCCCCACCACCAAAAAAGCTGCTCTCCTTTTATTTCTTAATATGTTTCTTATCACCATTTTCCAACTAAAGGAGATATTGTTCCAAATAAATTTTACTTTTTCTAACCAAATTCTGCCCCCTGTTTTAGGAGCTTCCGGCCGCATTGAATCCGCTGGTAAAATTTTTAAAACACTTCTGGCTCCCATCAATCCAGACACTACACAAAAGCCACTGGTCAAAAGAATACCATAGAAAAAATAAATATAATAAACCTCCATTTGAAACATGGGAATGTTCATATACATGATATATAAGTTGGTAAAGGCTTGAGAAAGGGGCAGACTTAGGAGTATTCCAATAACAGAACCTACTAAACCCATGAGTAAAGAAAATTTGGTATAGTGTCCCAATATACTAAAGTTGCTATAACCCAAAGCCTTCATTACCCCAATAGACATCCTATCATTTTTTACAGTTCTTGAGAGGATAATATTGATGATTACAGCTGCTACAATTAAAAATAATAGCGTAATAGCAGTAGCCATGGTTTCTAACTGATCTACCTCCTCCATCATCATACGATGACTTAGCTGATCCTCTCTTTTGATGGTACGCCTCACCCCATAACGATCTAGTTGATCCTCTATTTCATCAACGATACTATCTATACGGTGAATATACTGCTGATCTATTTTAATCATTACCTCATTATAGCTTCCTTGATAACCTAAAACTGATTGGGCAAAATCCTCTGTTACATAAATCACCCCAAATTTTTCTGCTGCCGGCATTAATGTCTGCTCATTTTCCATCAGGTAAATGTATTCGGGGCTTCCTACAATCCCTACTACATCCAGTGGATACTCTCTTCCTGCAATATAAGGTACGATTCTATCTTCAAGCATAATTCCTCTAGCATCAGAAAATTGTTGCAGCATCACAGCAGCCTTAGACTCTCCTTGTAAATCCCTTCCCTCTATGGTATATAAACCGTTAATAGGCTGGGATTCCTGTGGAAGTGAAACAATCCTTACCCTTACTTTTTCTTCTGGATTCTCCACTCTTAAAGGCACATCACTGCTGATCCTCCCTTGTGCCATCTCTACCCCTTCTATCGTATGGAGCTGATCTATTGCAGATTTTGGTACCCTTACTACTTCTATAAAAACATCCCCAAAGTTTGTGATATCATAATAATGATAGATTGTATTATATAAGTTATCTGCCACCATACTAAAGGAAACATAAATCGTTAGTGCTAAAATGATCATAAGTGCAGTGGAAATAAATTGTCCCTTAGAATTTTTGATTAATCTAAATAGCCTTACATCTAGCTTTTTCATCACCACTCAATCCCTTCAGGATGGATTGGATTCTCATTTATTTTTGTTTCTATGATTTCTCCACTCCGCATTCTAATAACACGGTCTGCCATTTCTCCAATAGGTACATTATGGGTAATAATAACGATTGTCTTATTATACTTTTGATTAATCTCTCTCAATAGGGTTAAAATTTTTATTCCTGTTTGGAAGTCAAGGGCACCTGTCGGCTCATCACATAGTAATAAAGCAGGATTTTTGGCTACTGCTCTGGCTATAGCCACTCGTTGTTGTTCACCACCACTCATTTGGGCTGGAAAGTGTCCTCTTCGATCCCCTAAACCTACCGCCTCCAGTACCTCATCGACATTTAGGGCATTTTTACAAATTTCTGTAGCTAATTCTACATTTTCCCTAGCAGTTAAATTCGCCATGAGATTATAAAATTGAAAAACAAAACCTATTTTTTCTCTACGATAAGCAGTTAACTTTTTATCATTATATTTGGTGATTTCTTCTCCCCCCATAAAAACCTTACCCTCAGTGGGTACATCCATCCCCCCTAGAATATTTAAGAGGGTACTTTTACCGGAACCACTGGCACCTAATATAACAACAAATTCTCCCTCGTATAGTTCAAGAGATACTTCTTTTGTAGCCGCCACCGTTACCTCACCCATTTGATAAAGCTTACTTATATTTTCTACCTTCATTAAAACACCATTTTCCATAATTACTTCCCCCCTAAAAGTCCGTACTTTAGAAAGTCATAAAAAGCTGATGTGATTCCTTCTATCTCCTCCTTCGTATTGATTTTATTAAAATATTTTTCTCCAAAGGTTTCTATCATCATAATCAGCATATCTACTATAAAAGACACATTGACCTCTCTAATCTCCCCCTTTTCTACACCCTCTTGGATAATTCTTTCAAATATGATTCTACTGATTCGGTACTTTTCTGCCAGCAGCTTTTCTGTGACATAAGGAATTGACATTACATCCTTATAGAAGGCCAATGAATAATTCTTAGAGGCTTCCATATTATATCCCATTAAAAAATCTATCTTCTCTAAGGTTCCTGATATTTTTTTTATCTTTTCTTCTATCAAGACTACACCCTTTTGCATCATGTTTAGCACCACCTCCACGAAAAGAGCTTCTTTTGAAGAAAAGTGCTTATAAATCGTCATTTTACTGATGCCTGCAGCTTCGGCAATCTCGTCCATAGAAACCGCTTTATATCCTAGCTTCATAAATAGTTCTTCTGCTTTTTCCATAAGTCTGTTGTATTTGATTTCACTTTGGGTTGTCATTTTCTTCCTCCTGTTTTAGTAAGTAACAATACTTTTGTACTTTTATACGTTTTAAGTATAATTTTATTGTAATCCTTTATCCCATAATTGACAATAAAAATTTGTGTTTTAGAAATTTTTTAAATTTTCTATTGACAATAAGATAAAATCATATTATTCTATTAATTAATAAATTCTTATAATTGATGAAAACGAAGATAGAGACATATATTTATGTTAAACAGTCTTAGAGAGTCGGTGCTTGCTGAAAGCCGATACTGTCCATAGATATAGATCACTCTTGAGTTATATCTTTGAAAACTTCTTGTAAGTTAGTAGAGGATATCGATTAGCCCCGTTAAAGGCTTAGGTTTGTTGGAACTGAAGAAGAGGTATCTATTTTTATACGTAGATACAATTAAGGTGGTACCGCGGATGATATCCGTCCTTAAAAGAAATTTCTTTTAAGGACGGATTTTTTGATTTTTCCATAAATTATGGTTTAAGTTAACGCTAATGATTACGTTAATGACCGTGAATTGCTATATATTTATACTATTTAAATAGATAAGACCCAAAGGAGGATATTACCCATGTCAACTTTAGCTATGCAAACATCTGTGAATCGTGAGCTTTATTTAGATGATTTATCTTTTGAAAAGTCTAGAGACCGTCTAAAGGATATTTTACAAAAAACAGAATTAATCCATAGTTCTATTTTTAGTAAGGAATCAGGAAACCAAGTTTACATCAAACCAGAAAACCTACAAACCACTGGTTCTTTTAAAATACGTGGCGCTTATAATAAAATCGCTAAATTATCCTTAGAGGAAAGAAAAAAAGGCCTTATTGCCTCTTCAGCAGGAAATCACGCTCAAGGTGTTGCCTATGCGGCTGAAATGCTTGGAGTAAATGCCACCATCGTTATGCCGAAAACAACCCCATTGATCAAGGTAGAAGCAACAAAAAGTTATGGGGCAGATGTAAGACTTTTTGGTAATTGTTATGACGAAGCTTATAAAGAAGCCCTTAGATTACAAAAAAAGTCAGGAGCTATCTTTATCCATCCCTTTGATGATTTAGATGTCATTGAAGGTCAGGGAACCATCAGCTTAGAAATTATAGAGGAGTTGCAGGATGTAGATTGTTTATTGGTACCTATAGGCGGTGGAGGTATTGCCAGTGGTATCGCCTTGGCGGCAAAAATGATGAAACCGGATATCAAAATCATTGGCGTAGAACCTGAGGGTGCTAATGCTATGAAAATCTCTGTTGAAACCAATAAAATCACCTATCTTGATACCGTCTGTACCATTGCTGATGGTGCAGCAGTAAAAAAGCCAGGAGAACTTACTTTTTCCATTATAAGAGATTATGTAGATGAAATTGTTACAGTTTCTGACTTTGAAATCATGGAGGCCTTTTTACTGCTTTTAGAGAAACATAAACTTACTGGAGAAAATGCTGGGGTGTTATCTCTAGCAGGACTGAAAAAAATCGAAGAAAAAAATAAAAAAGTAGTGTGTGTAGTAAGTGGAGGTAACATCGATGTGGTATCTATCTCCTCTATGATTAATCGTGGACTTGTTTCAAGGGGTCGGATCTTCTGTTTTTCAGTAAACCTACCTGATGTGCCTGGAGAGCTATTAAGGGTTTCCAGTATCCTGACAGACTTAAATGCAAATGTCGTAAAGCTAGACCACAATCAGTTTCAAACCTTTGATCGTCTGATGGATGTACAGCTTCAAGTAACGGTTGAAACCAATGGCCACAAACATATCGAGGAAATCATAGCAAAATTCAAAACCTTAGGTTATAACGTTACAAAGGTCTATTAGATAAAGGGAGCAAATGCTCCCTTTATCCATGCAACTTTTTAATTTGCTGTTGTATATCCTTTAAATCATAGGAACTAAAATCCCTTTTTCCATTGATGATCACCGCTTGATCATCTACTTTATTTCTGATATTTAAATACTTTTTCTCTTCCTCTTCGTTTACATTCTCACTACAGCTATCATACTTTTCATACTTCCACTGTCTTCCCACCTGATAAATAATAAAATTCAAAACACCTTCTTCTAAATCAACTTGTAGTTCCTTTGCTAATTCTGGTAATCGCATTGAACATCCTCCTTATGACTACTATATTTCATCTTTTTATAGGTTTAGATTCAGTCTACTTGGCCACTGTTCCTCTGTATGCCACATAACAATCGATACTTTGTCTGCTTGTTCCATCACCTACATTTAGTTTACTGCTTTATGTATTTTGTTTCTTTGCTTACTTTTATATTACCATACTTTAGCATTATACCCAATAAAACACCTTTATTTTCCTCTTATCTAGCTCTTTTGTCCAAATCACTTCCGTCGGATATTAGTAGTCTTAGACGATTTTTTTGTTCCTCTACAATATGTTCATCCAATTCTCTGCTTAGCCTGATAATTTCCTCTTTTGTGGCGTTGCTTTTTTCCTTCAATAAATCATTTAAAGATTCCTTTAATCTACTTATCTTATCCATTTTCTCTTTCCCTCCATGTTCTTGAGACTTTTCAAAACCAATATTAGTTAAATTATAGTCCCAATAAGAAACATTGTCGATATTTTTTTGATATTTTATTTGCTTTTTGGGACAGGAATTCCTAAGTTATTTATTTCAAAGACATTATAAAGTAAAATATATCAAGTAGGGGGGTGCTTTTATGAATTTTTCTCATAGATTAAAGCAACTTAGAAAAGAAAAAAAAATAACACAAGAAGACCTAGCAAATCAACTCAATAAAACTCGCTCTACTGTCGCTGGATATGAAACAGAGAGAAAAGAACCAGATTATGATACCCTAAAAAAAATAGCGGAATTTTTTGATGTATCTACAGACTATCTTCTTGGACACTCTGACATACCTCATTTATATTCTGCCAAGGATTGTATTACTGAAACAAAAGCTCGTTATGGTTTGGAGGACAAGGATTTGCCCGACGAAGCCATTAAACAAATTGAAGACTATATTGAGTTCATTAAACAAAAATATCGCAATAATGAAGAGGTCAAAAAAAAATCTTAGATTTCTTATACATTACAAAAGGTACTATGGCTTTTCCATAGTACCTTTTATATGTTTAGAGAGGAAAAGCATTAAGTCCTATCTTAGGTAAGCTGTACATCCTTATCCAATGATTTATAGGATTCTTTTCGTAGCAAAGCTATAAACCAAGTTGTCAGTAAGACCCCCTTCAGTACGCTGGTCATACTAATACTCCACCATACACCATTCAAACCTAAGAGACTGCCTGAGGAAAGTATTAATGCTAAAGGTATTCTTAAAGCGTTGAAGGAAATTCCAATGATCGAAGGAGGTACTGTTTTTCCTAATCCATTGAAGGCACCAGCTGTAGCAATTTCTATACACATAAAAAGCTGAGACAAACCTAGAATCCTTAAATAAACCACACCATAGGCTATAGCATCTGCCTCTGGAAGAAAAATAGTGAAAATAGGTCTAGCAGCAAAAATCAATAATGATGTTGCAATCAAACCAATTACACCAACAATTTGTAAGGACACATAATATCCCTTTTGAATTCGCTGCCACTTTCCAGCTCCATAGTTTTGGCCTACAAAGGCACTAATAGCTGTTGAAAATCCACTTGCTGTCATCCAAGAAATTGCCTCTATTTGAGAGCCGATTTTTTGAACTGCAATAGGTACTGGCCCCCATTGGGCAATGATCCTAGCAAGTACCATGGCAAAAATAGTAAATAAACCACTTTGTAAAGCCGCTGGTATCCCTAGTCTCACAATGCTTTTCATATGCTCTAGATCTGGTCTTTCAAGGAGATTTATTTTATCAAATAATTCTCCTTTAACTTTTATAATATTATATACAAAACAGCAGGTTACTATAAACTGTGCTATCACCGTTGCTATAGCAGCACCCTTCACCCCTAAAGCCGGAAAGGGACCTATTCCTAATATCAGCATAGGATCTAAAAACATGTTGGTCAACAAACCAACCACGTTCAGCATAAATGGTGTTCTACTGTTGCCATAGCCATTTAGAATCCCCGTAAATACTGGATTGATAAAGTAAAAAACCATTCCAAAAGATACAATAACTAAATACGATGTAGCCATCTCATGTATTTGAGGATTGCCTAGATTAAAAAAATCAATGAGGGATTTTCTAAATAATATAAGCCCACTGCCATACAAAAGGGCTAAAAAAACTACCAACTGAAGAGTATGTCGAATATATCGTTTCGCTTCTTTAATATCTTTTCTTCCAGTTGATTGTGCTACCCCTACCTCTGCCCCTATTTTGGGAATAAGAATAAAAGCAAAGGCCAACCAAGTAAAGAAACCAGCAGTACCTACAGCTGCCACAGCACTGCTGCCTACCCTGCCAATCCAAATCATATCTGTCATATTATAGGCCATTTGCACAAAAGACGTTCCCATAATAGGTAAAGCTAATTTTATCAAAGCTTGTGAAATACTCCCCTCTGTTAACTGATTATTTCTTTTCAATAAAGTCCAACTCCGTTCTAACCAAATGTTGTTTTCGTCATACTTATATTCGTCGCTTGCTGCACTTCTTTAACCTTCAAGAATCACACTTTTCACTAGATATTCTCTTTCAAATACATCTGCTGGCACAGGGTGCCCATAGATATATCCTTGAATCTCATCACAGCTAAGCTCTTTTAGTATTTTTAATTGTTCTTCCTCCTCCACCCCTTCAGCTATGGTTTTAAGCCCTAATCCATTGGCCATCATTATGATTGCCTTGACAATCAGCAAGGTATTCTTATCACTGGCTATATTGTCTATGAGTTCCTTTGCTATCTTAAGTCTATCTATATCAAATCTCTTTATATAGCTTAGTGATGAATATCCAGTACCGAAATCATCTATGGATATATTGATATCAATTTCTGCGAGAGATGTAAATAATTCCTCCATAGACGTCTCTGAGCTCATGGCACTATTTTCAGTTATCTCTAAGTCAATCCATTCAGGCTTAACACCACTTTTACGGATCTTTTGTTTTAACCAATTAATAAAATCCTCCTGATCAATTTGCTTAGGAGATATATTAATACCGATTTTAAGATCTTGACTATATTTTTCATTCCAGTTTTTGATCTGTCTTAAAGCTTCATCAAGAACCCATTCCCCTACTCTTATAATCATAGAAGTCTCTTCTGCTATGGGAATAAATTCCCCTGGAAATATAAACCCCTTACTAGGGCTATTCCATCGAATTAGGGCTTCCATACCTACTAGAGTATTATCAGAAGACCTGTATTGCGGTTGATAGTAGAGTTTAAATTCTTCCTTAAAATCAGCATGACGAAGCAAAAGTTCAATCTCATGTTTTCGTTGAATTTCCTTACTAAGCCAACTATCAAAAAAAGCAAAGCGTTTACCGAGATAATTTTTCTTGCATTGATACATGGCAATATCAGCGTATTTTATCAGTAAATTTCTTTCATCAGCATCTGTTGGAAATCTGGATATACCAACACTCACCCCCAATTGAAAACTATAAGGTGGAATTAATATTGTTTTTTCACATAGTTTTACGATTTCTTTAGCATACCAGTTAAGAAGTTTTTCTGAGGTATCTCCCTCAACGATCATAGCAAACTCATCTCCTCCGACCCTGAAGAGAGTTGCATCAGGTGGACACCAAATTTCCAGTCTGGCAGCAATTTTTCTTAAAATGTTATCCCCCATTTCATGACCATGAGCATCATTAACAGCTTTAAACCTATCCAAATCCATATAAAAAATAGCAAAAGATTTTTCCAATGGAGAATCTATTAGAGAATCAACATATTCGATAAAATATCTACGATTGTAGAGTCCAGTTAAAGCATCGGTTTTAGATAAATTGTTCAAAGTTTCATTTACTTTGATAAGCTCCTTTGTACGCTCTTGGACCGTCTGGTCTAGTATATCATTAAGCTGTTTTTCTGTTTTTAAGAGATGCTCGTTTTTTATAGCCGTTTGCACATATCCTCTAATTAACCAATAGGCTATTATTACCCCTACAATGTGGATAAAAGTGATACGGCTCATTATCCCCAAAATATATAGAATAAAGGGTAAAGAAAATAGCCACTTCACAACCTTAGGTCTACCATAGTTTTCTGGGAGCTCTAACTTGCACACTTTAACAATCTTACTGGGATTCTCTGCCTCCTCCATAGCAGCAAAAGCTATAAATACTATAGTAAGCATGTAAAAACCATCAATTAATGTGTTTGCAACATACTTATCTGCAAAGTTCAGATAAATAAAGTAAAGATCACACAGGACAAAAATAATAATGCTTGCTATTATTAAATGCATGGCTCTGCTAACATTTTTCACGTGAGAAGAAGTATATACTATGAGAATAATGCTTATGGATATAAAATCAAAAAATAAATATAAAAAAGTAGCTATGAAGCCTTCATTAAACAAAGAATTAATCTCCATTTTAGAAAACATAATCATCCATATAGAAACAATAATAATTGTACCGATAGCAATTACATCCAAAAGCAATTGTACTGTATTCCACTTCTTAATATTATAATAAAAATATAGTCCACAAAAAATAGCAATCATTATGTTAGATACCAAATACAAATGTATAAATATGGAAATTGTGTGGGGATCTATTAAAAGGATATGCTCAGTGAACAACCAAGCAAAATCTGTGATTCCCCAGCTTAAAGCAACTAAAAACAATACTCTCCAGCTCCATTGATAAGTGTTAACTTTTTTTGACTCTAGCCATATGATAGCAGCTGCCACAAAAGCTACAGTGGGAGATAAAATGTTTCCCCATAAATTACTATTAAATAATAGAGAAACAACATAAGCAAAAAATAAAACAATCAAAATATATGTTTGTATATGTTTTTTAAGACCACACAATAACCTCACCTCCTGATGGAATGATGTCACAAACTCAAAGTCATGATATAACCTACAGCTTTCTAGTCATTGGAGAAATTGTATCAGTGGAGTTTCTTTATTCTTAAAGTTATATTCGATATGATAATCTCTTTCTCCTGTCAGGTTTTGGCTTAATTATAGTGTATAAGAAATTTTTTTTAAAGCTCTATTTACTAATATAAGAAAACCAGCACGCCAAGATGCTGGTTTTATTTAACTATTGCTGGGGAATTATAAAACTTTCTATCTTATTGCTAATTCCTTTTATAGCAGGATCTGTTAGTGAATCAAACTGGACTTCTCAGTTTCATTACGAAATTTTTTTCCTGAGATAATAGCTCAAGGTATCTATAGATATAATCATCATAGAAATTCCTAAAATAAGCAGCCCAACTCTCTCCCAGTTTCTCCAAGTTATATTCATCGTTAAAATTGTCCCTACGCCGCCTGCCCCTATAATCCCTAAGATCGTTGAGGTCCTAATATTTGATTCTAGTCTATAGAGTACTAGACTTATGAAAGTGGGAAGGGTTTGTGGTAAAATCCCATGTCTAAAGCTATCAAGGTTGCTGCATCCAGTAACCAGTATACTGTTTTTGATATTTTCATGAGTATTTTCAATCACTTCGCTATATAACTTTGTAAGAACCCCTGTAGTATAAATACTAAGAGCTACACCTCCTGCCAAAGGCCCAGGACCAACGCCACGGAAAAGTATAATGGCGGTTATGATCGGTGGAAATGTCCTTAGAATATTTGTAATACCTTTAAAAATCCAACAACTAGATTTAGAAGGGGATGTATTGTATGCAGTAAAAAAAGATAAAAAGATGCTTCCTATAGCCCCTGTGATGGTGGCAAAAATAGCAATAAAGAAGCTTTCGCCAATTCCTTCAAACAGTTTAGGTAGATAGGCTAATTCCACCTTCATCATTCTGCTGATGATTACACCTCCTTGTTCTAACCCCATTTTAAACCTTTCATAATGAATATCTATAGAACTTATTACTAAAATCACTGCTACAACCGTCATCGATACCAAAATAAAAACTCTTTTTTTACAAAAGCTTTTATGTGATTTAACAGATTGAAAGTTTATGAAAGATTTTTTTATGGATTTTCTTACTATAAAGCTTAAACCATCAATTGAAATAATTGTAAAAAATAGTATTAACACTAGGGTAGCCAAATTATCATATCTTAAATGATTTAAGTCCCTCCACATGATCTGTCCTATACCACCTGCTCCCACAAGACCAAGCACAGTAGCACTTCTTATATTGATCTCTAGTACCATAAAGAAAACCGATACTGAAAGTTCTAAAATGGTAGGCAACACGGAATACCTAAGAACTTGGATTTGATTTGCACCTACTGATCTTGTTGCGTTTAGAAGATTTTCATTGATGGTTTCTATATTTTCTCTAAAAAGTTTTAGTGAGATCAATAGGGCTGTTATTGTAAGGGCTAAAATCCCTGAAAACTGTCCTATACTAAAAATACTTACTAAAAGAGCTGCCCAAATAAGGTTTGGCACAGTTCGCAAGAAAGAAAAAAAGAAATTTAATAGGATGGATAAATATTTACTGGGGGTTATATTCCTAGCAGTTAATAATGCAAAGGGAATAGCTAATATAACTCCTATTAAAGAGGAGATCATTGCAATTTCTATTGTTTCTAAAAGTTTAGAAAAAACTTCCTGTGTATAAGATAAATTAGGAGTCATCATTCTTTGTAATAAATTATACATACTTGGTATACCTTGATAGATCCTGATAAAACTAAAGTCAATCATCATTCCTAAAAAAATCAGGTTCGCCAACAAAGCAGCTAAAATAAGATAACTTTTTTTATGATTTTTACTGATATAACTTTTGTAGTTGTTGATCATCGAGGTCACCTGCTTCTCTATCAAAAAAAATTTTGCCGCTTTTTAGAGCAACAATTCTTGAACAATATTTTTTCGCTAAGCTTACATCATGCAGATTGATCATGATAGTTATTTTCCTTTTTTCATTAATTACCTTAAAGTAATCCATTACAGTCTGGGCAGATGACAAATCAAGACTAGACACTGGTTCATCTGCCAAAACGATCTTAGGTCTTTGACACAAGGTCTTAGCAATAGCCACTCTTTGCTTTTGTCCCCCACTTAATTGATCCGCCCTAACAAATATTTTTTCCTCTAATCCAACCTGTTTCAATGCGTCTATAGCCACCTTATAATCTTCATCATCAAATAACCCAAAGAAGGATTTTAAGGAAGACTTGTAACCAAGTCTTCCTACTAAAACATTTTCTAACACAGATGATCTCTCCACTAGATTATAATCTTGAAAGATAAAGCCGATTTCTCTTCTTATACGCCTCAGCTCTCTATCCCTCAAAGGGGCTATGTCTGTGTCATCGATATATATATTTCCGTTGGAGGGTTTAACAAGAAAGTTGATGGTTTTTAGCAAGCTGGATTTCCCGCTGCCGCTTAGACCTATTATACCTACAAACTCTCCTTTTCCAATATTTAGGCTGATATTATCTACCGCCAAAATTTTTTTGTTATATAAAACAGACACATTTTCCAGCTTAATCATTTTTCCAACTCCTAATTGCTCTCTTTTAAGTCAACATTCATTGCTCTTGCTGTTTCTCTAATAATATCGTAGTCTTCATCCTTTGCTTCAGCAAATCCATGAATATTAAATAATTCTTTTAATAGTTCCGCCCCTTCCTCAGTTTCTGCTATGTTTAATAAAGCCCTCTTGATCTTTTCTTGCATAGCAGCATCCATGTTTCCTCTTAAGGTAACACTTATGTTAGGTATATCCTTTGTGTAGCCTAGTACTTCTGTTTTCTCCATAGCATCTGGAAAATCTTTTTCATATCTTTGTCTTGCATCTACAAAAGTAGTGGCCACATCAACATCACCATTTAAAAGAAGCTGTAAAGCTTTATCATGTCCGCCGCTATAAAAATATTCAATGTCCTTTTCTATGTCGATACCTTCTCCTACAAGATGGGCTCCTGGAAATAAATAGCCTGATGTGGATGAAGGATCTACAAAAGCTACCTTCTTACTCTTAATTTCTTCAAAACTACTGATCTCACCATCTCTTCTCACTAAAAATTGTGAACGATAGCTGCTTTCTCCATTATTATTTAACGCTGTTAAAGCAACCTGAGCGTTACTTTCGCTATTTGCCAAAACATAGGCAAACGGAGGTATGAATCCAAAATCCACCTGACCTGATCCTAGTCCTTCTACTACACCAACATAATTTGTTGCGGTAAAAGCTTCAACCTTTATGCCTATTTCTTCTGACAGCATTGCAGCCAATGGTTCAACAGATTCTATCAGTTTATCTCCATCCCGCATAGGTACAAAACCCATTCTTATAATCTCTTCCTTTTCGCCTCTGCATCCAATTAACATAGTAGCCAACACAATGATTAAAATAACTGCCAATTGTTTTTTCATTCACTTAAGTCCCCCTATTGATTAGTATCTTTAATAAAGATTACACCAATTTTGTAATTTTTGCAATACACTTAAAGCACAATTTTGCAATTGTATCTACGAAATTTTGTTTTCAAAGAATTGTATCTATAATTTCAAAATGAACTTCTTCCTTCTAGCTAAATAGTGGTCAAGTTATTAAATCAAGCGTCTTGTACTCTAAAAAAGGAGAGGTTTCATACAGAAACTTGTCTCCTTAACTACTAGTATCACATTTAACACTTGACTAATATACTACAGTATAAAAATAAGAAAGGAGGAAAATATATGGCTACAACATTATTTAAACTTGTTATGGATGCTGTTACAGAAACAGAAACCTATACCAATCCTGAAGTTGAAAAGTACTTCTACAATTTTGATGAAGCTGATCTAGATGTGGACACCTTAACCATTCCAGCTACCTCATTTTTTGATGATGCCGGTGACCCAGTAACCTCAAACCTTGTAACTTTAGCAGATGACAACGGCTACTATTTACTATTTGTCAATGGTGCTTTACAGCAATCTAGTTTATTCACAGTTAGTACTGACGGTTCTGAAGTTGTCATCACACAAGCATCTACTATCCCAGTAGGTGCCCCAATTACTTTAGTTGTAAACAACTTTGCACCAACTTCTACTTCTACAACTACAGTAACAACTTAAGTAGAGCAGTGAACTTCTTGCAGCAAGCTAAAAGATGTGCTGCAATTTAGCACATCTTTTTATTGATAGATCAGCAATTTTGCACCTAGAAATACCCCCCCAATCTTACTTGGTTATTCATCAATAGCCACGCTTATCTGGTCTTTTTTCCTTTGACGAACATATCCTTTACTACATACATAAAATAATGCCAGGAACAATGATATAGATTTTTTTCGGAGTGATGGTTATGTGTAAAGCTACCCCCCTTAAATCCAAGGTTTACCAATATAATGCTTTATCTGATGGTAAAAAAAGAATGTACACCAATCAAGATGAATTACTACAGTATGGTAATAAAGGGATTCTTGATCCCCATAAGGTTTCTTACTATAGCTTATTCATCAATGGAGTATTACAGCCAAAGACCAACTATATTATTGAAAAAGGACTACTTTTTTTAAAGACCAAGGATCTTCCACTAAAAGGATCTCCTATTATTATTACTTTTGTTAGCTTTATAGATAAAGAAATTCTTAAGCTAAATACAGCCATAGCAGAAGGTAGTGTGCCTTCTGGATCTATTTTCCATGGACCAGTAACAGATGTGGATATTATCCTTGAGGAAACTGTACAGTCTACTGCACTCTATTTAAAACTAGAAAAAGTTATTACCTCTGGCCCTGCATTTATTCCTACAGGTCACATCGCTGCTTGGGAATTTACATTAATAGTAACCAATACGGTAAACATGCCTATTAGTAATATTGTAGTGACAGCTAGGACTCTTCTAGATACTACTTTAAACACTACAAATCTTTCCTTGTCTCAAGGTAATGTGGGGATAAATCATTCTATCATTACTTGGAATGTAGGCATATTAGATGTAGGGGAGTCTGCTATTGCGACCTTTAAGTTGGAGGGGTTTTTTAAAGCTGACGGTGTTCGTTTTATCGATCGCGCCTTTGCAGTTGGAGATACTTCACTGGGAACCATCAAATCTTCTATTGCTTCTGGAAAAGCAATCCAAGTCGTCAAAGGCCTAAGTATTACAGAAGCTATCACCTCAGGGTCTCTAAACGTAGTTATGAAAAAAAATAATAAGTGGAGAGTAGAAATAAAAATAGTCAATCTTAGTGATGCCAGCATATCGAATATCCTTGCAACAGATACTTTATTGATTGAAAGTATTAAAAGCATTGAAATTGTTAGTCTCTCTCAAGGAAGTGCTACTATTGCAGATAACAAAATCCTTTGGAAAATTGATGTATTAGAAGGGTTTAGAACTGCTGTTTTAGTAGTAGATATCATTGGTGCCTTTACTATAGAGGGTTACAGAAATTTAGATAGTGTCATGGTGGTAGGGATCATAGCATCTGGTGAAATATTTACTGGACCTTCAAAAGACATAAGAATTGTTGTTTCTCCAAATGAAAAGCTACCAGAAGACCAACTTCTATTGCAAAAATTTATCACAACTGAACCATTGGTTGCTTTTTTAGGCAAACCCAGAAAATGGTGTTTTGCTCTAAAAGTGATCAACTTAACAAAGGATGTTTTAGAAAACCTTCTTGTTACAGACTATATTCTATTGGAGGAATTTAATGATATTCATACGCTTTTCGTATCTTCAGGAGATATTCTCATAGCCCACAACACTATTCTATGGAATGTTGAAGAGCTTTCTCCCGGTGAAACCTTAACAGCTGTTTTTGAGGTCAATGGTTTTTTTAATGCTAGGGGTATACGTTCTCTTAGTCGAGGAGTTGCCTCTGGTTTCAATGGGAATTCAGCGACTTGTACAATGTCCCATATGGTTTCTAGCCCACCCATCAAAGTTCTAGATTTTATTCATAATTTAAAAAGCAGCTATATCCTAGCTGATAAAGTTTATGGTCAATGTCGGCAACAAAACTGTTTCGAAGATATTACTATAAGCATAGATAACAGTAATTTTAAAAACATTTTATTTAAACAAGGCTTTATTGTAAAAGATACCTTGGTAGTAACAAATATGATAGATAGGCCAGGTTTTAAACGTCTCCAGTTTCTCATAAGAATTCCTTTTGAGATAATTACTGAGAGTGGAAATAGAATTAAAGGTTATCTGCCAGATCTATCGGAAGATATCATCTTATTTATACCAGAGGCAAGAAATGAGTTTCCTTTTAATATTCTTGTGGAGACTAGTACGAAACTTTTGAAAGAGGCTGCAAGACTAAATAATCAATTAACTTTTACAGCAGGTGCATCTATTGTAATGAAAGTAGTAGGAAGAGTTCAATTACTCCTACCTACCTTTGAATTCTCTCCACAACCTCCCTGCTGTCAAGAATTTAATAAAAACCTAATTTGTGATATTTTTCAATCCAGGAATTTTCCTGATTTTTTTCCAGGACAAAGCGCATTAAACTTTCATAGGAAAGCAGCAAGAACTAATAAAACAAAGCAGTGTCCTTTGATATTTGGTAATTTAACTATTGAAAAGTATATTACTGCAGGACCTTTAGAGGTTACGACCTCAGCCTTTAACACCTGGAGGATGGAGATTCGTATAAGCAATGATGGATATGGTCCGGTGAGTCAGGTTATGATGATAGATACTTTATTTCTAGATCATCTGACCCAAATAAATGTTCTCAGCCTTAGCCAAGGTAACGTATCTCAAGAAAAAGACAAAATTCTTTGGGATATTGGAACTTTAAATTCTGCTGCTACAGTTGTACTTATAGCAGAATTCACTGGTTTCTTTAACAGTAAAAATAAGAAGCCTATCAGTACCAAAACCTATCAATATAATACTATTTCAGATGGTATAAAAAGAGTATTTACGAATGATGATGAATTGAAAATGTATGGTGATGAAGGTATCTTAGACCCAAATGAAGTCTCTTATTTTAATCTTTTTATTAATAGTGTATTACAACCCCAAACTAACTATATCGTTAAAAAAGGACTTTTGCTGTTGATAACAATAGATGTTCCCCCCAAAGGCGTACCCATTACTCTTGAATCTATCATCATTGAGGATATACATCATCAACTTTTGGAAGTAGCAACTTATCAATATACAGCCTTTGGCAGTGGAAAAAAAATCTACACAAATATAGATGAGCTAAGGATGTATGGCAACCAAGGCATCCTTGACCCTCGGCAGATTTCTTATCAAAATCTTTTCATCAATGGTGTTTTACAACCACCTATGAATTATGTAGTTGAAAAAGGTCTTCTCTTGCTGAAGACAGAAGACATCCCTTTAGAAAAATCGCCAATTTCTCTACAGTTTATTACTTTATTTCTCTAAATGAGACGAATACTTATAGGTCAGTCTCATTTAGAGATGTGTGATTAAGAGTTTTAACCACTAATACTATTCAAATCATTTAACCAGATTTCATAGGAAGCATCACTGGGCATTCTCCAATCTCCTCTAGGAGATAGACAAATAGATCCTACTTTAGGTCCGTCAGGCAAGCAGCTTCGTTTAAACTGTTGGGTGAAAAATCTTTTATAAAATACTTTTAACCAATGTAAGATTTCTTCTTCCTTCCATTTTCCCTTAAAAGCTATCACAGCCAAAAAGAAAATTTTTGAAGGGGAAAATCCATGACGCAACATATTGAAAAGAAAAAAATCATGCAGATCATAACAGCCGATAATTTCTTCTGTCTTTTGTTCTATTTTCCCCTCCTGATCTGGGGGCAATAATTCAGGACTTACAGGGGTGTCAGAGATGTCTCTCAATGTTGCCGCGATAGATGTATTTTCCTCCATATCAGCATACCACTGTACCAAATAACGTACCAATGTTTTAGGAATACTGACATTAACACCGTACATACTCATATGATCCCCATTATAGGTACACCAGCCTAAGGCTAACTCTGATAAGTCTCCTGTCCCAACAACTAAGCCATTTTCTTTGTTTGCCATGTCCATAAGAATTTGTGTTCGTTCTCTCGCCTGAACATTTTCATAGGTTACGTCGTGAATCTCTATGTCATGTCCAATATCCTTGAAGTGTTGAATACAAGCCTCCTTTATTGATATTTCTTTTACTGTAATTCCCAATGCCTTCATTAATAACAATGCATTATGATAGGTTCTTCCTGTTGTCCCAAATCCCGGCATGGTTATACCGATAATATTTTTTCTCATAATTTTTAACCGATCAAAGGCTTCAATACAGACCAGCAGTGCAAGAGTAGAATCTAACCCCCCTGAGATTCCAATAACAGCTTTTTTAATTCCTGTTTTTGATAATCTTTCTGCCAATCCGATAGATTGTATCGTGAAAATTTCCTTACACCTTTCTGTTCTCTTTTCTTTAGCAGCAGGCACAAAGGGATAAGGATCAACTGCTCTCTTGATTTTATCTACGTTTACCTCCGTAAAGGAAAATAATATCTTTTCATAGGAAATTCCTTCTTGAATTTTCCCCATAAAACTATTGTTTTTGTATCTATCATTCATAAGCTTTTCAATATCAATGTCATAAAATAGAAGACTGCCTTCATCAACAAATCTTTCTTCTTCTACTATCGTACCATTTTCTGCAATAATACCATGTCCACTAAATACAACATCTGTAGTAGATTCATTTTGTCCTGCAGAGGCGTATAAATAGCTTGCAATGCATCTGGCAGATTGTTGTTTTACTAATTCTCTTCTATATTCGTATTTACCTACAATCTCATTACTGGCAGACAGGTTTATGATTAAATTTGCCCCCTGCATAGCATGTCTACTGCTGGGGGGTATAGGTGTCCATAAATCCTCACAAATTTCTGCTGCAATACATAAATCTGAAAGGGTATCTTGAAATAAAAGGTTTTCTCCAAAGGCTGTCCTTTGACCACATAAATCAATAGAATTGCTGATTCTATCCTTTGAAGAAGCAAACCACCTTTTCTCATAAAACTCATTGTAATTAGGAACAAAGGTTTTAGGAACTACGCCTAAAATTTTACCCTTATGTAGTACAACGCCACAATTAAACAATTGACTATCTGCCCTAATCGGCATACCCACCGCTATCACCATATCTAATGTTTTGGTGTGATCTAAAAGGATTTTTAATGTATCTTCACAGGCTTCCAGTAATAGCCTTTGATGGAATAGATCTGAACAAGTATATGCTGAAATGCTTAATTCAGGAAACACTAGAACCTTTATTTGATGTTTCAATGAAGCTGTTTTGGCGATTGTTTCAATTTCCTTTACATTAAAGGATGGATTTCCCACCTTAAGCTTTGGCACAGCTACGCCAACCCTTATTAATCCATATACATCCTTATGAGCCATATTTTTTTACTCCTCTCATTCTTTACCTATAAAATTTCTACTTTAATATTATTAGCTTTAACTTAAACCATAATTTGTCATCACTCTAAGATCCTTCGCTACGCTCAGGATGACAATTCGAGAAAATTTTGATAATAATTGTATTAAGTTAACGCCTATGACTTTAATACTAGTTTACCATTTTCTTCATATTTATAAAAATCAAAAAACCCTTCTTAAAGATAAAATCTTCAAAGGGTTTTTTGATTCATAGAATTATGGGGTTATTCATATGACTATATTTTTAATCATATTTCTACACAGCAATAGAGGACAGCTGTCCTGTAACCAATTGATAATAATATCCTTTTTTCTGCACTAAGGAAGAATGATTTCCAACTTCTACGATTTTTCCCTCCTGGAGTACTACTAAGCCATCCGCTTCTTTAAAGGTGGAAAGGCGATGAGCTACAATCAGAGTAGTTCTGCCTTTTCTTAGATTATTGAGGGATTGCTGTACCAGTCGTTCATTTTCCGTATCTAAGCTGGATAGAGCTTCATCTAAAATAAGAATAGGAGAATTTTTTAAGAAGGCTCTGGCAATAGCCAAGCGCTGTCTTTGCCCTCCTGACATCTTCAAGCCTCTTTCCCCAGCATTGGTATCGTAGCCTTCTGGGAGGCTCATAATAAAATCATGAATATACGCTGCTTTAGCAGCCTCCTCTACCTCTTTGTCAGTAGCAGTAGGATTGCTTAAGCGAATATTGTCTCTGATGGACATATTAAATAAATAAATTTCCTGAGGTACAACAGTGATTAAAGAACGCAGGGCATCCATGGATAAATCTCGTACATCCACACCATTGATGGTAATTTGCCCTTCATTAACATCCCAAAACCGCTGTAGGAGATTAATAGAGGTAGTTTTTCCAACCCCTGATTCTCCTACCAAAGCGATGGTTTCCCCGGGACTGACTTGGAAGGAAGCCTTTTTCAAAACTTCAGGAAGATCCTTTTCATAGGAAAAAGAGACGTTATGGAAAGCAACTTTCACTTCCTCAGTCTTATCAATTTCTTTTTTACCTATATCCTCCACAATTGCCTTTTCTTCTAGTATACTGCCTACTCTTTGGCCTGCAGCCAGTATAATGCTAAAGTTTCTTCCCATAGAAGCTACTTCTAAAATAGGACTAAATATATTGGCTGCCATAATGATCACCACAGGAAACCATTGACGATCCATTTGCCCTTGTAGAATTAAAACTGCAGAAACACCTAAAATACAAACCATTCCTAAGGAACTGACGGCATTAAGATAAGCTCCCTCTACCCCCATCCTTTTTCCGTAGGATAACTGACTTTCGTAGAGATCATCAGAAAACTTTCTAAGACGATTACGATAGCCCGCTTTAAAGTTAAAGGAAATGATTTCACGCAAACCCTGTATCCCGTCTATAGCCTCACCATGAACTGCTGCTAGCCGGCTTCGTGTTTCAGACCCCTGCTGATCTGCCTCCTTCTTAAACCAAAAAGGAATACTGAAGAGAAGAAAGATAAAAGGCAAAAGGACTAAAGATAACATCCAGTGGATTTGAAAAAGTATCCCTAAAATGATGGCTGGCACTGCAACAGCCACTAAAAAAGCCCCTGCGGTATGGGCAAAAAACCACTCCAACACCTCCACATCTGCCATCAAGGTAGCTGCCAGTTCCCCCGAACGCTTCTTTAATAAATAAGCAGGTGCAATTCTTTCGATGGCATGATAAAGCTTTACACGAAAATCTACTAAAATTCGAAAAGCCACCTCATGAGCAAACCACATATCTGAATAGTACATCAGTACCCTGCCCAAAACTAAAAGTCCTAGGACAGGTAAATAGGGACGAATTTCTGACCTCGTTCCTCCAGTCACAGCTATTCCCACTAAGTAAGCACCTAAGGCAGGTCCCAAAATCCCTAGAAGATGATGAAGAATACCACTGACAATAGAAAAAGTCATCCCCCTCCAATAGGGTGCCAAGTATTTCAACAGCTCATCAAAGCCATCTAATTTCAGCTTTTTAAAAACTTTATTCTCTTTTTCTTCCATTCCTCTTCCCCCTTTACTCATGCTGGGCCTCAATCAATTGGGCATAAAACCCTTTTTCGAAAAGTAATTCCCTATGATTTCCTTCTTCTTTCAACTCTTGATCATCCATGACAAAAATTCTATCTGCATTTTGGATAGTTGATAGCCGGTGGGCAATCAGTATCGTGGTTTTATTTTTCATCAGATGCTCTAGTGCATGCTGAATTTTTTCTTCACTAAGGGCATCTACATTGGAGGTAGCCTCATCCAAAATCAATAGCGGGGCATCTTTTAAGAAGGCTCTGGCAATAGAAAGTCTCTGTTTTTGTCCTCCTGAAAGTCGCATACCTCTTTCACCAATGACTGTATCATAACCCTGAGGTAATTCCATAATAAACTCATGTGCACCAGCAAGTTTTGCGGCTTTTTCAAGTTCTTCTAATGTAGCATTAGGATTAGCCACTCTTAGGTTCTCTGAAACAGTACCGTAAAAAAGATAAGTATCCTGAAAAACAACAGCAATTTGATTTCGTAAATCCTCAAGGGAATTTTCACGAATATCCAGCCCATTCATCAAAATACTACCAGACTGGGGATCAAAGAATCTCATAATTAATTGTACCAAGGTAGATTTTCCGGAACCTGATTTTCCTACGAAGGCCACCTTTTCCCCCGCCTTTATATGTAGGGAGATATTTTTTACTGCTGGACGTTTGCCGCCAGAATAAGCAAAGGTCACTTCTTTAAAGGTTAATTCTGGTAAAGGTCTTTCAACAGCTTGCTGTAAAGACTGACTTTTTTCCTCTACAATCAGTGGTTCATCCAATAGGTTAAAAATACCTCTAGCAGCTGCAAAACCTAAAAAACTTTGATGCCATAATCGATTTAAGTCATTTAAAGGACGGAAACACTCTACCACTAAAAAAAGAATGACAAAGAGGCTTTGTACAGGCAACTCACCGGTGGTTACCCTTAGCGCTCCCACTCCTGTAGCAAAGGCGGCTCCTGCTGCAGTACCCCACTTTACAATAGCGGAATCCAATAGGGATACCCCTAAGCTTTTCATAGAGCGGTTATACACCCCTTTTGCTTCCTCTTCTAGCTCTTGTCCTTTGTGTTTGCTGGCTTGGAAAACCTTTAAGGTAGTCATTCCTTGCATAGCATCAATATATTGGGCATTTAATTTAGCATAGGACTGCCAGTATTCTAAAATAATTCTTTTAAAAAAGTTACTGCCTAGCTGCGGTGATCCTACCGCAATCAAAAGTCCTGCTGCAGTAATCCATCCCACCACAGGATCTAATGTCCAAATATAAATAACAACAACTCCAGATCCTAGTAAAGATACCAGCAGCTGGGGAACATATCCTGTCAAGAAAGGTTCTAGAGATTCGACACCGTCGATTAGTACCGATTGTAGGTTTCCACTTCTATAGTTTTCTTGGTAACCTGGTCCTAAATCCATCAACCGCATCAAGAGTCGCTCTCGAAGTTCATTCTTAATAAAGTAGGCTATCTTTTTTCCATAGATTTCATCGACCTTAACAATAACAGCTCTTATCACAATCAAAACTGCAATGATTATAATAAGAGGAGAAATTTCATGAAAACTTCCTCCTGCAAATAATGTCTTCATTGTGGCTGCAGTTGCAAAGGCTTGTCCTACATAGGTACCCATGATCAGTAGTCCCAACGAAATTTTCAGTGCCAGTTGTACTCTTGCTCCTTTGAGAAATGTAAATAACCTAAAGTACAAGTTCAAACTTCATCCCCCCATCTATTTCTTTTCAGCCCCCACCATAAACATAGGTGTAGAACGAAATAATATCCTATCTTCTTCACTATGAACCCTATGGGAAATATCGGTTTCCACAAAAACCTTAGCATAACCGCAGTCTACTAAAGCTGCTGTATCCCATTGAGGTCTTTTCTTATTACTTAAGAATAACTGTTTTGCAATAGCATCACTTTCCTTCATATCTGCCTTATCATGAGTATCAACAATCCCCATCTCTGCTGCTCTTTTCTTATCTTCTTCATACTGCTTTTGCATTTCAGGGTCATGAAGCCTTAGCCCCCAATTTGCATCAAAAACCAGCAGTCTGCCTTTAGACTTTAGTACCCTATGCCACTCTTTATAGGCCTCCATAGGTTCCCTTAAGGTCCATGTCAAATTTCTGCATAAGATCAGATCAAAACTCTCGTCGGGGAAATCCAATTGATGTGAATCCATTTTATAAAAGTCCACTTTTACTCCTATACGTTCTGTATTATGTCTAGCCTCCTGAAGCATATTTTCAGTGCAATCAATAGCAGTTACCTGATGCCCCATCACAGACAATATCATGGCAAAAAAACCAGGGCCTGTGCCTATGTCTAGTACTTTTAAAGATTGTCCCTCTGGACGGTATTCAGCAATCATCTTCATCCATGCATCCTTTTTAAAGCTTTCCATCTCTCTCCATATGGATGTACTATAATCCGTTGCCCGATCTTCCCAATAGTTTTCAATTTTAGCTTGAATACTCATTTTATCTCCTCCATATCTATAATATAAGACAGTTTTTAGTAATAAATAAACATAAAAAAACCATGAGGAATAGACTTGTTTATAACAAGTGTCTAGCCTTCATGGCGGTCTTCAAGAAAATCATATCCTTGATTTATTGGTTTTAATTTTCATACTTTTCTCTATCTTATTGTACTATATTTCTATTTAATTTTCAATATTTATAGGAAAATTTGTAGAAATTTTAACGATTTTCAGATTTTATCATTAACTTTTCTGTGTTTCCCGAGGATCTAAAATATCTCGCAGGCCATCTCCTATTAAATTAAAAGCCAATACTTTGACACTCCCACAGCTAAAGCAGTGGGATTCTTGAGTGATTAAACCGAAGTACATTTCTGCTATCGGAGTATGACCTCAAGCTTAGGGTATGCCATTACCCCTCCTAGAGCAGTACATATAGTACCCTAGGCTAGTAGACTTTTACCATCTACTACAGGTGCATTAATTATATTTATAGCACCTACTCTATCCCTATGTGTTTTAAAACCACAGGAGCATTTATATTTTCTATCTCTTGCTTTATTTAGTTTCTTACATTCAGGGCATATTTGAGAAGTGTATTTAGGATCAACATATTCAACCTTTATCCCCTTCAATAGTGCCTTATACTCTATGAATTGAGCTAGACGATAGAATGACCATGTATGTAGATTTTTTTCGTTTTTACGGCTTGTTCTTGCCGTGTTTCTGATATTCGTTAATTTTTCAAGCCGAATATCAGAAACATTATTATTTACTGCAAAATTAATTATTTCTCTACTTACTTTGTGGTCTTGGTCTGTCATCCAACGTTGTTCTTTATCATCAAGCTTTTTAATGACTTTAAGCTTCTTGGCTTTTCCAAGTTTTTTACGTTTCGCTTTATATTTACGTTTGACGTATTTATTTTGCCTACCGTTTCCAAAAAAAAACGTTTTTCCTGAATCGGTTACAGCTACAGCAGGAACTTTTAGGCCTAAGTCAACACCCATTACAACATCACCTTTAACTATATGAGATACTTTTTCAACACTTATTTGAGCGATATATTTATTGCTTTTCTTAGTTATACGCAATGCTCCCAAATGACCTTCTAGTTGTTTTAGCTGATAGTCTGTCATGATAGTTCTAGTTTGAATACGCTGCGATTTCCCATCTATAATAACGGGAAAACTAAGAATACCGTCTTTAAGTGAATAATTTTGATTATTCCATATACAGACAGGTTTTTTAAGGGTAGCTACATTGATTACTTTTTGTTTATCAGTAGGCAGTTTGGAATTAGCCTTGATAGCTTTCTTGTACTTAGTACAGATACTTTTGGCATCTCTAATAGATTGATTTTTCACTGCACTTGGCATATTTGCAAAAACATCTTTAGATGATAGCTTTACTCTTTCTTCTGATTGGAGCGTAGATGAAACAAGGCTATTAACAGTATGGATATATTCTTTTGATATAGATTCTATTAGTTGTACTTGTTCTTTTGTCAAAATAATATTAAATTTTACTGTTATCTGCATTGTTTCACCCCCTTGTTTTTTGTTCTTCAACATATCGTTTTATAGTTTCACTTGATACATTTCCTGCGGTAGATACAAAATAGCTTCTTGTCCAAAGACTTGGCAAATGTCGCAGATGTTTAAATTCCTGCCTTAATAATCGAGAAGTCACTCCTTTCACTTTTGCCATTATGTCTGCTGGACTTAAATGAGGAAGTGCATTGACAAAAAGATGGCAGTGGTCTTTATCACATTCTATTGCCAAAATTTCTATTTCAATGTCTTTACAAATCTCATTGAGAAGCTGTTTAAATTTTATTTCAACTTCTCCAACTAGAACTTTACGTCTGTACCTTGGACAGAAAACAAAATGATAGTTTATTAAAGATACTGTTGTTTGTGTTCTTCTATAATCTTGTCCCATATATTTATAGTATCAGTTTTAAACTGAAACTGCAACAAGAAGATTAAAAGAAACGCCTTTCATCCCACGATTGAAACCGTGGGCTTTCAGGCGAATTTACTGTAATAAGAATAGCTAACCCAGGAAAAATCATGATCCAAGGAGCTATATACATATAAGGTCGACCATCGTTCAGCATGGCACCCCATTCAGGATTAGGGGGCTGAGCCCCTAATCCTAAAAAGGATAATCCCGAGATGGCTAAAATGGTCGAACCCATATCTAAGGTAGCCAGTACAATGACTGGTGATAAGACATTCGGTAAGATATGGCGGAAAATCAAGGGAAGATGCTTGCACCCCCCTGTTCGAGCCGCCAATACATAATCTTTTTCTTTGACAGAGGCAATCATTCCTCGAAGGATTCGTGCATAACGTACCCATTGAACAGAAGCCATAGCAATCATTACATTTCTAATGCTGGGACCCAGCATACCTGCAATAACCAAAGCCAGTAGCAATCCTGGAAAAGCCAGTAGCATATCTATGATGCTGACGATAATATCATCGATTCTTCCACCTACATAGCCTGCAATACTGCCAACCAGCACGCCAATAGACATGGTGATCACTAAAACCAAAAAAGATATGCTAAGAGAAGCCCTTGCCCCATGCATAATACGGGATAAAATACATCTTCCTAAATGATCTGTTCCTAAAGGATAACTCAGAGAGGGTTTTTCCAATCTATAATTTGCATCCATCTGTATTGGATCCTTAGGTGCAATCCAGGGAGCCAGTAGTGCAACACCTAAAATCAGTAAAATCAAAATCAATCCAATAAACGCCATGGGGTCTTTGATCAGTCCCTTTAACCTCATTTGCTTTCCCCCTTCCCTGACAGCCGCATCCTAGGATCTATAAAGGTATAAGATATATCTACCATCAAATTTACTGTAACAAAAATAAGCGCCATCAGTAGTACATATCCCTGAACAACGGGATAGTCCCGGGTGAATATAGAGTCCACCAAATATTTCCCTATACCCGGCCAGGCAAATATGGTTTCCACAATTACCGTACCCCCCAGCAAATGTCCTAGACTCATGCCAAAAATAGTCACTAAAGGCAATAGAGCATTCTTCAGTGCATGACCTATAAGAATTGTTTTTTCTTTTAGTCCTCGTGCACGGGCTACCTGAATAAAATCCTGTCCTAAAACCTCCAGCATACTGGCTCGCAGTAAGCGAGCATAGGTAGCGGACATTCCCAGCCCTAGGGTCAGCCCAGGCAAAACCAAATGAAGCATACTTCCTCGACCCATCACAGGAAACAAGGAATATTTTACAGCAAAAAAGTAAATAAAGATAAGTCCCAACCAAAAAGAAGGAAGGGAAGCCCCTATTAAGGCAAAAAAACGGCTGAAATGATCAATCTTAGTATTCTTATAAAAGGCTGAAAGCAAGCCTAAGGGAATAGAAACCAAGAGTAGTACTACAGTGCCCGCCAAGGTGAGTTCCACCGTGGCAGGTAAACGCTGCAGCAGTTCCTCCAGTACCGAACGTCTGGTACGGAAAGAAACTCCGAGATCTCCTTGCACCGCTTTTAATAACCATTTGCCATATTGAACAAGTACTGGATCATTTAGTCCCATCCTTTCACGCATAAGCGCCACAGCCTCTGGGGTAGGATCAATACTATCCATTCGTAAAATCACTTCTGCTGGATCTCCTGGTGTAAGATGACTCATACTAAACGCCAAGAAGGACACCCCTAGCATCACCAAAAGTAAAAAGACCATTCTCTTGCAAATATATCTAAGCACTTTTTTCTCCTTTCCCAGCAACTTTATTCAACGATTCTTACATTGGTCAGTCCCTTCCCTAGTTCCCAAACATTGGCAGAAAACTCGAAGCCTTCAACAGATTTATTATACACTGCTATATTAGGTGTAATGGTCATAGGTATGATCACGAACTCCTCATTCATGAAAATATCTGCTATACGATCAAACTTTTCCCTTCGTTGATTGTCATCTAATGTCTTAAGTGCCTGCTGAAACAAAGCAGCTGCTTCACCTTGAAAGGCTGGAGCAAAATAAGGTCTTGCATCTCGTAATGACTTATAAATACTCTGAGGATCATACTGGATTCCCCATGAAACATCCGGCATTATACCGAAGTCACCAGTACTTCTACGGTCAAAATATACAGTAGATTCTACAGGGCTGATGTTAACTTTAATGCCTATTTCTGCAAGCTGTGCTTGTACAACTTCTGCTACAGTTCTTTGTGTGGTTACATCAGAACGTATATTATATAGTATCTCTAAGTTTTCTCCATTTTTTTCTACATATCCATCTCCATTAAGGTCTGTCCAACCAGCTTCTACAAGAAGTTCTTTGGCTTTTTCTAAATTCCGTTTACTTCTTTTAGCTTTTCCTAAAACTTCTGGTATCTTGGTGGAAAACATGGTTTCTGACAGACTTTCCATACCTTCATAAGCTACAAGGTTGATTTCTTCAGGATCTATTGCTAAAGCTATGGCCTGACGTACACTCTTGTCCTTTAGCAGTTCTGTACTAGGGTTTAGTGCAAGAAACTGTGCTACATCTCCCATTGCTATCTTGCCTTCTACATTAGGATTATTTTCAAGACTTTTAAAATCCATATAAGATACCGCAGTTACACCACTGCCTATAATCAAATCTACTTCTCCCGCCATTAATGCATTTAAACGGACATTAGAGTCAGGTACAGGGCGTATAACGATTTTTTCAAGATTAGGCTTTTCGCCCCAATAATTTTCATTCCTTACGAAAACGGCTCTTTCATCCTGTACATATTCTGCCAATATATAAGCACCTGTTCCCAATGGCTTGTCAAAGGCTATGCCGTCAGCACCAAAGCCTCCTGGACTAAGAAAACGTATGGGACGAACCATTGTTAGTTCAAGAAGGCTAAAAGGATATGCTTCCTTCATGTGCAATGCCACTGTATAGGGTGCTACAACTTCTACTGTTTCTAAATTATCAATCAAAGGCAGCCAGTTATGTCGAGTAGCATTGGACAAAACAGCATCAAAGTTTTGTTTCACCACTTCCGCATTAAAGGCTTCCCCATCTGAAAACTTCACATCTTCTCGAAGCTGAAATACTAAGCTTCGTCCGTCATTTTCTATTTCCCAAGAAACTGCCAACCAAGGGATGATATTTCCCTGCTGATCTAAGTTTACTAAAGGTTCATAGACTAAAGTTTGTGCCCCCATATCGCTGTCATAGAGGTGAGGATTCATACTGCCAACATCACCTACTCTGGCAATCGTCAATATTTGAGGTACTTCCATTACTTCTCCTGAAGTAATGGGTTCTTTTTTTGTACAGCCGGTATAGGCAAAGGAGCTTATTAAGATTATTAAGCAAAGAAGTATAAGGGATTTTGATTTTTTGATTTTCATTTTATTTCCTCCTCATATCTAAAGATGATAGACTTATAACTGTCCGTATAAATATTTCTTATCTGTTTTTTCAGCACGGATCATAAAAGGCGGAATGGTACGATAACGGGCCTTGCTGACTTCGTTATGAATTTTTTCACTGACATCTGCATCCACCATAATCTTACCAAAACCAATGTTCAATAGCTGAGGTATATCCCACTGGGGACGACGAATTTTGCTGAAATAAAGTTCGTCAGCGATTTTATTTCCTTCTTCTTTGGATTCCTTTGAGAACTTCTTGAATCCTAGCTTTACTGCTTCCTCTTGATCTCTTTCAAAGGCTTCCTTCCATTCGTCATTGTACATCCACAAATACCAGTTGCCATCAAAAATCAAAAGCCTTCCTCCTGGTTTTAAAACCCGATACCATTCCTTGTAGGCTGTAACTGGATCATACATTAGCCAGGTTACATTTCTTATAAGAATCATATCAAAGGAATTATCCTCAAATGTAAGCTTATGGGCATCCATCAAATGAAAGGATGCATCAAAACCAGCCATTCTTACATTCTCTTTTGCAGTCTCCAACATACTTTCTGTACAGTCGATACCGGTAACATGATGTCCCATCTCAGAAAGCAGCAGCGGAAAAAATCCAGGACCTGTACCAATATCTAATACCTCTAATTTTTCTCCTGTAGGGCGGTTTTCTTCAATCAGTTGCACCCACACCTCTTTTTTGACACCATTTAATTCACTTTGAATTACTTCATTGTACCTCTCGTTTTCATTTTGCCAGTACCCTTCAATACGTTTTTGAATTTGCACTTTTTCATCCTTCCCTTCTTGTATTTAATAGTAAAAACTTGTATTTAATAGTAAAAATCTTTTCTAACTGCCCTTACACCTAAAGAAAAAAAATTATAAGTTATGAAAACTTCCCTAGCATAGAATAAGTTTTTATCTCCTTCTTCACTCTTTGATGGCACAAACCATACTTGATATATCTCTGTATTCAGCTCATCAAGATTAATTTTAGAAAAACCATTAGCTTGGGTTGTTCAATAATCTTTAATTGTCTCAATATATTTCATTTGTAAGACACCTACTTTCTTATAACACTAAAAATACATAGCCAATTCTTCTCAAAATACAGGTTTTGATTTTCCACCCCCAATAACACAAAAAAGAAGGCACTCAAAAAGTGCCTTCTTAGCATCTGATCTAACTTCATGTTATGATCCCACAAGAATAATCTAGCGTTTTTCAGAAACATCTCCCTTAAAAAGAAATTTCCCGATATGTATATATTTCATATATATACCTTCTGCTACATTATTCTACTTAATTTTGCATTATGTTACATCAATCTACTTAAAGTATAACTTTTTGATATTTTTTTGTCAATAAACTTTTTAAGATAATTAGACTGTAGCTTCTTTTTTATAAAGATTCAGAATAATTTTTCCTAAAATACTTTTTCCCCTGCCAATTTATGGTGTTATGAGCATACATCACTTTATACATTCTCTATAAACATATCCTCTATCTTCAGTCTTTTAAAGAAAAACGGAAAATATATGCCTGATCATATTCATATTGTATTCGATCATTTAGACTTCTAAAGAGTCGATCATTACTGTTTATTTCTATATAATCATCTGGTATCATTTTTCGAATACCAACATTAAATCCTTCCTCAAGAAATGCATTAGAGATATCTTCAAGATCATGCAAAAGCATTGGTACAGAAGCATTCTCATCTATCTTTTTCTTCATATAGGGTAAACTAGGGTTGCCATTGTAGTCTGTATAGGTAGCATAATAGACTCCTTTAGATTTAAGGATCTTTTTTATCTTAGATGCATGTTCTTTTAAGTCACCGATTAAATAAATCACCGATATACTAAAAGCCAAATCAAACTGATTTTCATATTTTTCGGGAGTATCTGTAGCTTCATATTGAATTGGCAGATTTCCTTTTCTGCTATTGGCTACTTCAACTGATTGACGAGCTAGATCTATTCCCAAAGCATTTTTAAAGGGTTTTTTATCATATAAAAATCTTAAAAAACCACCTTGATTACAACCAAAATCGAAAACAGAAAGATTGGATAAATCCTCCTCCTTTATATAACTCAATACTTTCTGCCAAAATCTATAATGGGTCTCCTCCATAGCTTGTTCTGTTTCTGCTTGGTCCTTCCACCAAACATTGTATAAAGAATTATTCGTCATCAATGATGCTCCTTTCGGTATTTGAAATTTAAACTTATCAAAAAAACATTTTTATTCCTATGTATCAACATGAATTTTAATGCACTAAGGGCTACAGTTACAAATCTTGACTAGATCTTCCAGCTAAGATGAAACCGTAGACCATAGGTACTAAAATTCAGTTACACATTCACCTATATAGATAATTCTTATTCTACATAAACACCTTTTAAATCTATTGCCCATACAGAAGAGTGGGGTTGAAAACCTTTGACTCTACTATTTACAATAACTACCTCTTCATCATGCACATATGGAATCAATGCTGCGTCTTCATAAATGATTTCTTGTACTTTTCTATACATTTCTTCTCTTTTTTCTTCCTTAAGCTCTTTTCTTGCTTCTTCCAACAGTGTTTCTATTTCCTTATTTACATAGCCAGGGGAAGCATGGGTAGAAGCACCAAATAGTTCAGAATGAAATCTGCTCATAAGCTGATAATCCGCCCCACCATGAACACCTGGTGTTGTGCTGGCAAAAATATCATACTTTCCAGCATCTCTCAATTCATTAAATGCTCCTCTCTCCATAACCTGTACATTGACCTTGATGCCAATTTGCTGAAGCTGTGCTTGTATCACTTCTGCTGCTGGTTTCCAATAAGAACTCCACGGTTGGATAATGATATCAAATTCTAAAGGTGTACCATTATGTTCCATAATGTTGTTACTATTCAGGTTATATCCAGCTTCTTCAAATAAGGCCATTGCAATCTCTGGCTCATAAGGATACCATGCTTGTCCTAAATGTCCAGGTATAGCAGGAGATACAATCCCTGTAATATTATGACCATATCCCAGTAAAACTTTTTCAACAATAGCATTTCTATCGATGGCATGGTTGATAGCCTTTCTAACCCTTACATCTTTAAATACATCTTTATTTGCATTAAATCCAAAATAATGTGTTCTTACACCTGGAACACTGAGAATCTGGTACTCACTGTTCTTAAATGCTTCAATCTCTGGGGCATTTAAATCCCTTATGATATCCACTTCTCCAGCTCTTAAAGCCATTGTACGGGCACTTGAATCTGTGATAATCTTGTAAATTACTTTTTCTAAGACAGGCTTTTCACCCCAATATTCATCATTTCTAACCAAAACAACCTCTTGTTCAGGAACAAAAGCTTCTACTTTAAAAGGTCCCGTACCACAAGGATTCATCTCATATCCATCACCCTGCTGTTGTACTGCAGTTGGGCTGACAATAGAGGCAACAGGATTCATTAACCACTCTAACAAAGGAGAAAAAGATTCTTCTGTTATGATTTGAATCCTATAATCATCCTCAACAATGATTTCTTTTATAGGTGGCGTTGTCCATGCAGGACCTTCTTCTTGCTGTCTTTCGAGGGAAAATTTCACTGCTTCTGCATTAAAAGCTGTTCCATCGTGAAAAGATACCCCTTGTCTTAGTTTAAAGCGCCAAGCCACTTCATCGATTCTTTCCCAGCTTTCTGCCAATAGGGCTTTGGGCTTCATGTCATGACCTGGATACACCAATGTCTCATTAATGTGATGTCCTGGAAACCATACCAGTGGATCTGGTGCCTTCAACACATCTAGAGTTGCGGTGTTTTTATCCATACCTATCGTTAATACTTGCTCACTGGTTATTACTTCACTGCTGGTATCAACATCATTATTACTGTTGCTGCTACAACCAACAGCTAAAAACACAATAGCCAGTATAATTAAAAGCCCTACTCCCTGTTTAAATTTCAGTACTTTTTTCATTTCATCATCCTCCTAGGTTAAAAATATTTGTTTGAATACCATATAAAAACCACAAATTTTCTTAAAATTCATTTTGTCTGCTTTTTCAATATCTATGACAAGCAACATAATGCATTGGACTTATTTCTCTTAGATCCGGTTCTGAATAGCTACATGTGTTTAAGGCTTTTCTACAACGAGGATAAAATTTACAGCATTTTGTAAAGCTTACAGGGTCTAATGCTTCGCCACAAAGCAATTGTTCTTTACTTAATCTATTATCAGGATTAACGCTAGGAATAGCCTCAATTAAAGAGATAGTGTATGGATGAGCTGCATGCTCTAACAAATCCTGACTTTTAATTATCTCAACAATTTTTCCAAGATACATAATAACAATGCGGTGGCTTAATAGCTTTACAGATGCTAAATCATGAGAAATAAATATATACGAAAGTTTATATTTACAATGAAGATCATATAGTAATTTCAAAATTTGCACCTGTATTGATACATCTAAGCTTGCAATTGGTTCGTCACAAATGATTATTTTTGGATTTATTGCCAATGCTCTTGCTATTGCAATCCTTTGTCTTTGCCCCCCACTGAACTCATGTGGATATCTTGATAAGTGTTCCTCTTTTAATCCTACAAGTTCAATAAGGTATTTAATCTTTTCCCTCTGGTCTTGTTTACTAAGTACTTCAAAGTTGACTATAGGTTCTTTAATTATTTCTTCAATTTTCATCCTTGGATTCAGAGAAGCATATGCATTCTGAAAAATTATCTGAAAATCTTTTCTTAGCTTTCTAAGCTTCTCTCCACTTAAACTTGTTATGTCTTCTCCTTTAAATAAAATTTTTCCCGCTGTGGCTTTTTCTAGTCTTAATAGTAATCTTGTCAACGTACTCTTCCCACAACCGCTTTCTCCTACTAATCCTAAAATTTCATTTTCATAGAGGGTTATAGAAACCCCCTCGACTGCATTTAAAACATTATTTTTAAAAGAAAAATAATTGTTTTTCGTAAAATAACTTTTTTTCAGATTTATCGTTTCTAATATCGGTATTTTGTTTTCAAATAGGATCTCCTCTTTACAATTCATAGGTATGTACCTTTCTAATATTGGATTGGAAAAAAGCAAGAAACAAAATGGTTAGAATTAATTTTCTCCATCAAGGGATGATTGTTTTGACAAAAATCTTTTCTATATGGACATCTAGGGTAAAATGAACAGCCTTTTCTTTCTTCATATATCTCCGGTGGTTGTCCTAAAATCTGTTGCAGAGAATTTATATTGTTAGCAAAATCAGGAATAGAACACAATAATCCCTTTGTATATGGATGTGATGCTTTATAAAAAATTTCCTTTACTAAACCATATTCAATAATTTCACCAGCATACATCACACAAACCCAGTCGGACAATTGAGCTATAACACCAAAATTATGAGATATTAGTAAGACTCCCGTATTATATTTCTCTTTCAACTTCTCAATTTCTATTAATATCTGGGCTTGTATTGTTACATCTAAAGCAGTTGTAGGCTCATCAGCAATAAGGAAATCTGGCTTCATTGCTAATGCCATAGCAATCATTACTCTTTGTTTCATTCCTCCACTAAGCTGAAAAGGATAACAAGACAATATCTTCTGAGAATCACCAAGTCCCATTTCCAATAAAGATTGATTTGCTACCTCCAAAGCTTCTTTTTTAGATAATGACATCCTATGTTGAAGTGTTTCAATAAATTGTCTGCCTATGCTTCTTACAGGATTAAAAACTGAATGTGGGTCTTGAAAGATCATTGCTATACGCTTACCTCTTATTTGTCTCATATCTCTGCTGCTTAATTCCATAAGATTCATATCATTAAAAAAAATTTTCCCGCTGGGGGCACTGATTTCAGGAGGAAGCAATTTCATAATAGAAAGGGCTGTCATACTTTTGCCACAACCACTTTCTCCAACTAACCCTAAAACTTTTCCTTTTGGTATTTCAAAGTTCACCCTATTGAGCACTGTATTTTTTTTGCCCTTATTCGTGAAAACCACTTCAAGATTTTCAATTTTAAGAAAGGGATTCGTTTCTAATCTCAATCAATCACTCCTCTCTTTTTCGGTGTGACTTTTAGGATCAAAGAAGTCCCTCAAACCATCTCCCGTAATATTGAAGGAGAATACTGTTAACAAAATCGCCAATCCAGGATATATCATAAGATCTGGTTTCAATAAAAAATAGGCTTTTCCATCATTTAGCATAGCCCCCCATTCTGGTGCAGGAGGTTGTGCCCCTAAACCTAAAAATGACAATCCCGAAATCGATAAAATGATTCCTCCCATATCTAAAGATGCTAATACAATTATCGTCGATAAGATGTTAGGTAATATATGTCTTATAATAATGTGGAAATGATTGGTTCCTGAGGTACGGGCGGCTATAACGTATTCCCTTTCTTTTATTGAAATCACCATACTCCGAACAACCCTTGCATATCCAACCCAATGAACAGCTATAATGGCAATCATAACATTCACCAGACCAGGTCCCAGAATACCTGTTATAACGATTGCAAGAATCAAACTAGGAAAAGCCAAAATGATATCCACAATGCTTACGACAATTCTGTCAAATCTTTTTCCTATGTAGCCAGACATCAAACCTACGGTTGTTCCAATTGTCATCACTGTAAAAACGATTGTAAAAGAAACACTTAAGGAAATTCTTGTTCCATAAATAATTCTAGAGTATACACATCTGCCGAGATGGTCGGTGCCAAAGGGATAATATCTTGATGCACTTTGTAAAGCATTACTCAAATCAATCTGCATAGGATCCTGCAACACTAGATAAGGAGCAAAAAGACCAATAAAAGTTATCAAGATAATGATGATGGATCCTACTAAGGCAACTTTATATTGAAAAAAAAGTTTCAGTCTTTCTATCAATCATCACTCCCTTCAATGTTTATTCTTGGATCAATAAGTTTATAGGTAAGATCAATTAGCAGATTAACACCCGAAAAAACCACCGCCATGAACAATGCATATCCTTGAATCATAGGATAATCTCTGCTAAAAATTGATTCCACGATTAGTTTTCCTAGTCCCGGCCAACTAAAGATGGTTTCTACGATGGTTGTCCCTCCTAGTAAGTGGCCTAAACTTATTCCCAGTGAAGTTATTACAGGCAGTAAAGAATTCTTAAAAACGGTGAAAATAATAATCATCGACTCTTTTAATCCTCGGGCTCTTGCAGCTAAAACAAAATCCTGACCTAACACTTCCAGCATACTTGCCCTTAGCAGCCGTGCATATTGTGCTGACATCCCTAATCCTAATGTAATAGAGGGTAGAATAAGATGAATAAGTGCCCCCCTGCCCCTTACCGGAAAGATAGAAAATCTCACTGAAAAAAAGTAAATCAGTACAATACCCAGCCAAAAGGAGGGTATGGATGAACCTAATAAAGAAAAAAGTCTTATAATATGATCAAATACAGTATTTTTGTAAAAACAAGAAATAATTCCCACAGGTATGGAGATGAAAAGCATCACCAAAAATCCAGCTATTGTAAGCTCAATTGTAGCAGGCAGTTTGTTTAATAATTCCTCCAATACTGGTCGACCTGTTCTGTAGGAAATACCTAGATCTCCCCTTAAAACTTGCTTCACCCAATCCTTGTACTGGGTAATAAAGGGCAAGTCTAGACCTAGGTCCCTACGTGTTTCTTCAATGATTCTTTTTTCTGGTTCAATGCCTCTTGATATTAATACTAGCTCTGCTGGATCTCCCGGCGTAATGTAGGTCATTAAAAAAGTTAATATTGAAACACCTATTAAAACCAAGAACATATAGCTAATTCTTTTTAAAATATAGCTTTTCATTTTTCACCTTCCTTAACTAACCACCGCCACCAGCTGTCTTGTATATTCATGTCGATCTTTGCTCATGATTTGATTACTCATAAATTCATCTACGATTTGTCCTTCCTTCATCACAAGAATCCGATCACTCATCATCCCTACTGCTGCAATATCATGAGAGATAAAGAGATAAGACATTCCCAGCTCTGTCTGCAAACGCTTTAGCAAGTCTAGGATTTGTGCCTGCACTGAAACATCTAGACTAGAGGTAGGCTCGTCACAAACCAGCAGTTCTGGCAGCAGACTGATGCCTCGAGCAATGGCTACCCTCTGTCGCTGCCCTCCGCTTAACTGATGGGGACAACGGTCCATATGGGCTGCCTTCAGCCCTACCATTTCCAGCAATTTTGCTGCTGTATCTCTAGGAGAGTGTCTTACATCTGAAAGAAAAGGCGGACATACCTCTGGAAAGTTATTCAAAGGTTCCATAACAGAACGCCATACAGGCAAACGTTGGTTTAAAGAGGCTGTTGGATTTTGAAATACCACTTGAAAATCTCTTCTTGCCTCTCTCAGCTCTCTTTCCTTTAATTGAAAGATTTCTTTATCCTTTAACCAAACTTCTCCACTATCAGGTTGTTCCAATGCCAACAATAAACGTCCCAAAGTACTCTTGCCGCTGCCACTTTCTCCAACTACCCCTAAGCACTGGCCTTTTTGGATTTTGAAGGACACATCTTTTACTGCTTGAACGCTATTACCAGATTGATTATAGCTTTTAAAAAGTCGATGAGCCACTAGGAGATCCTTCATGCTACACCCCCCTTAGAACAGGCAGTGGTTTTTGACATTTTTGTAGATTCTTTGTTTTCAGCATTTTTCTCATAAATATCTGAAAGAAAGGGCCTTGTTTTTAACAGCATCTGAGTATAGGGGTGGGTGGCTCCATATCTTATGGTTTGTGCTGATTTCATTTCTACAATTTTTCCATCCTTCATGACAGCAACAGTATCTGCCCGCTTTAAAACATGTCTTAAGTCATGGGAGATCAATAATATAGCACACTGGGTCTGTCGCTGCAAATCCTTCATCAAATCCAGTACCCGCTCTCCCGTAAGTACATCCAATGCTGTAGTGGGTTCATCAGCAATCAATAGTGCTGGTCTTAACATCATGGCCGCCGCCAGTGCAGCCCTTTGCAGTTGACCACCACTCAGTTGAAAGGGGTAGCTATTGAAGACACGATCCTGAGGCAAGTTCACCTTTTGAAGCCATTCCATTGCTATACCCTTAGCCTCTTGATAAGATAATTGCTGATGGGTTCGAAGTACTTCTACCAATTGCTTTCCTATTTTTAAGAAAGGTGTAAAACTTCCCTGATAATCTTGAAACACAAGGCCAATACCTTTTCCCCTTAATCCTGCTTGCATTTTATCCGATAGCATCTCTTCACCTTGAAATAAAATTTTTCCTCCACCAATATGCAAAGTGTTTGGTAAAAGCCCTAAGATAGCACTGGCGGTGACGCTCTTCCCACTTCCGCTTTCTCCTACAAGACCAAGGGTTTCTCCAGCACCTATCTTAAAGGAAACCTCCTCTACCAATGTGTTTTTTTTCTGCCCCTGTTGAACATAGATTTCTAACTGCTCTAGTTGCAAAACAGGTATCGGTATAGAAGGTAAAGTTCCATTTCTACTGTGGGTCAATGGTTTTTGTAGGTTTTTTTGTAATTCTATCGACATATAACACTTCCTCCTAAACTGGATTTTTTTGAGTATGAACATCCAGCAGATCTCGAAGTCCATCACTGATTAGATTACAGGAAACCACCACAAGTATTATGGCCAATCCTGGATAAATCATTAGCTGAGGCACTGTTTGGAAGTAAGGGCGTCCATCATTGAGCATGGCCCCCCATTCAGGTGTAGGGGGCTGTGCCCCTAAACCTAAATAGGATAAAGAAGATATGGTTAAAATTACCTTACCTACATCCATAGCTGCCAGTACCATAACAGGGGAAATAACCTGTGGCAGCAAATGCCGCCATATTATTGTCCTTGTACTTGAACCCGCCACACGGGCAGCTAGCACATACTCCTTCTCACGCTCAGATAGTACAATACTTCGCACCACTCGAGTGTAGCCTATCCACTTAAAAAATACAATCGATAGCATAACATTGTTTAAACTGGGTCCAAGAAATCCTGCAATGGCAATCGCCAGCAAAAACTCAGGCAGTGCACTTGCTCCATCTACGATTCTCATAACCAAGGTATCTATCTTGCCACCAACATATCCACATATCAAACCTAAAGGAATACCGATGATCATGACAGTAATAATTACAAGGGCAGCAATGCCTAAAGTAACCCGTGCACCAGATACCAGTCTAACAAATATACATCGTCCCATATGATCCGTCCCCAAGGGATACTGCCAACTGCTTCCCAAAAGACGTTCTGACATCTGTACCGTCAAAGCATCATTAGTCACTAGGCTGGGGCCAAAGAGGGTCAGGAATATAATCACCAACAGCATTATGATTCCTGTCATTGTCATGGGGCTCTGTAGTACATTTCTTAAAAAGCTGCAAGAGTCTTCCTTCACCGTGACTCCCCCTTTCCATATCGAATCCGAGGATCAAGTAAACCATAACTCAAATCAACCAATAGATTCACCACAACAACGCATACACCTACCAGTAGAATATATCCTTGAATAATAGGATAATCCCTTTGAAAAATAGCAGTCACCACCATACTGCCTAGTCCTGGCCAGGAAAATAAGGTTTCAATAACAACGGTGCCCCCAAGTATACTCCCCAAACTCATACCAAAAACCGTAACGATGGGTAAAAGTGCAGCCCTTAGCCCATGAATCAATAAAACACGCCACTCTGCTATACCCCTGCCTCGTGCTGCACGAATATATTCTTGAGATAAACTTTCTAATAGTCCAGAACGAAGTAATCTAGCATATACTGATGCCATGGCAAATCCCAAAGCAAAAGAAGGCAAAACCATATGCTGTAAACCTCCTTTTCCCATTGTGGGAAACCATTGGAGTTTGTAAGCGAAGATATAAATCAGTATTAACCCCAGCCAAAAGGCAGGAATAGAAGCCCCCAACAGTGCCAACAAACGACTCAAGTGATCCGGCCATCTGCCAGCGTATTTGGCCGCCAGTATACCTAGTGGGGCTGAAATCATCACCATCACCAAGATTCCTCCAGCAGTCAATTGAAGGGTATCCGGCAGACGATCCATCAATTCCTTTGCCACCGGCTTTCCTTTAATATGGGACTCTCCTAAGTCTAGCTGCAGCAGCTTAAACATCCACTGTCCGTACTGAAGAAGCACAGGTTGATCAAACCCTAACTCCTCCCGTAGTGCCGCTTCCTCTGCTTGCGTCACTGCTACTTCATCCGCTTGCAAAATAAGCAGTACTGGGTCTCCTGGTGCTAATTTCATCAATGTGAAGGTGACTAAGGATAAGACAAACAACAGAACAACAAGCTGCATTAAGCGTGCCTTCACTAGCTTGAGCATATTATCTCACATCCATTTTATTGGTAATAATATAATATTCTTCTGCACCTGGCTTCCAGTCAATAATCCTTTCATTAACACCTACGATAATATTCGGATAAACTGCATAGGCATGAGGTACTTCTTCATTGATGACAGTTGCTGCCTCTTGAGTTAATTCAATTCGTTTCTCTATATCTGATGCAGCATTCAATCTTCCGATGACTTCTGTTAGCCTGTCACTGCTAATCTCTGCCACATTTAGGGAACCTCCAGGGATAAAAGCAGAGTTCAGGAAGAAACCTCCATCACCTCTTGGGGCTGTTAAATTGCTATAAGTTACCATATCCCAGTCTTTATTTTCACGCAAATAAGTATCTACGCTTTCAACATTTTTTATATTGATGGTCATGCCAATCTTTCCTGCATCAGATTGTAATAGCTGTGCCATAAGAGGTAGTTCTGGTCGTCCTTGATAGGTTAGAAGTTCTAAGGTTAAAGGATTTTCTTCTGTAAAACCAGCTTCCTCCAACAGCTTTCTTGCCTCCTCAAGATTCTGAGCTTGGACTGTCTCCTTATTTCCAAAAGGAAGTCTAGTATTAAAAGGTCCATTAGCAGGTGTAGCATTCCCCATCATAATGTCCTTAGCAATACTTTCTCGATCTAATAATAGATCTATAGCTTTTCTCACCTTCACATCCTGAAGGGCGCTTTTTTGTTGGTTAAATAAGATAAAATGAACTCTAAGGCTGGCTATAGATTCTACCTTCAATTCACTATCTCTTTTTACCACCTCAACAGTTTCTGCGGGAATTTGATACACAATATCTGCTTCTTTAGATTGCAGTGCTAATGCCCTTACATTCCCGTCTTCATTAAACTTAAAAGCAACCTCATTTAATTTTGCCTTACCATCCCAATAATCATCATAACGTTCTAGGAGAATCTCAACATCCGGTGTAAAGGCCTTTACCATGAAAGGTCCTGTCCCTACTGGAGCTTTGTTAAAGGCTTCTCTTCCCATTGTGTTTTCTGCCTCTATGCTGACTACAGCGGCAGAAGGATTGATTAGCTCTGATGGCAGTGCTGGATGGGCCTCAGTAGTAACGATAGTAAGTTCTTGTCCATTAGCCTCCATAGATGCAATCTTTAGAGCACCCTCTAAACCTTTATTTACCTCCAGAGCTCTTTCAAGAGATGCTTGTACTGCCGCTGCATCCATTGTAGCTCCATCTTGGAAGGTTACCCCTTCACGGATAGTAAATATCCATGTCAACTCATCCTTTGTTTCCCACCCTGTAGCAAGCCATGGCTTTACTTCAAGGTTTTCATCAATGCGTACTAGTGTTTCTGTGATTCCTGCCCGTATAGCTGTATTGCCATTGTGAGGGTCCAAACTACTGCTCTTAAAGTTGAAAATTAAAGTAACTTTTTTATTAGCTTCTTCCAAATCTGCACCTTCTGTGTTTGTCGCTGGCTCTTCATTAGTACCTTTACTACAGCCTGATAAAAAGCTCACTGATAAGATTAAAATCAATAAAAATACTGCCATGATCCGTTTTTTCTGATGATAAAATGAATACATAATAAATCCTCTCCTTGTCCTTAATAGATTATATTGTTTCCTTCGCAGCCTTCAGCATTAAATAAGTATTTAAAAGCCACGAAGAATACATCTGATTTTAGCAATTTAATGACCTAAAAACATAAAAAAGTCTCTTGGTATTAAATACCAAGAGACTTCCCCATCTAAGTCACCGAATTTATTTACAGCAGAAATTGATCCCCTTTCTATCTGAACATCATTAATTTAAGGCAGGTCTCCTGACTCACGGTTCATACGCCTCTTCGCCTTCCCAGGTTTCATACCCAGTGGCTTTTTGAAGACTTGTCCCCGATTACAGTGGTGGGTCCGTGCTGGATTTCAACCAGCTTTCCTATTCTCCCTTTTTCAAAAGGGCACCTTAAATCTAGTTTTATTAAATTTTTATTATGTTCATAGTAGCACTTTATGTATAATTTTGTCAATAATAACTTGTATATTTTTTAACATATTTTCCTGCTATTCTGGTTTCCCATAGCAGAAAATATTGCTGTCTTTGTCTACCCACAAGGCAGAGGCTCGGTATAAAACAACCCCATCATATTCTGCATAATAGATAGCCAGGAGATTGCTAAAATAGTCTCTGATTTCTCCTAGTTTTTGTCCTTCTTTCACTTCATCTCCTGCATCGACACTGGGGTACCAGCATCCTGCAACATCAGAATTCAAATAAATCAAATCCACTAAATCCTTTGCTTTATGCTGTGTCTGTAGCATAGGACCCTTCATTAGTCCAAGATGTATCAAAATATTATGGACATCTTTTTTGTATAAGTCTACTATTTCTCGATCCCATATGCCCATACAACCACGTTCCATCAATATACTAGGTGTTCCCTGCAGTCCACAATAATTGTAAGCACCTGTAGTAGCCCCAGAGCGAACCATATATTTACAATCCATCACACTCGCCGCGTTTCTAGCGATTTCAACCGCTTCCTCTGTAGAATTTCCTACATAATATACATAAGGTGTTAACTGCTCATGAGCTTCTCCACCATGCATATCAATATAAAAATCCGCTTGATTTTGGAATTCATTCACCTGCATATAAGCAATTTTATCGGCTAATGTACCATTTTTGTTTCCTGGAAATACTCGATTTAAATTTTTTCCGTCTTCTGGAACAATGCTAGGTCTTCTGGCTTCAAAGCCATTTTTATTTAAAGGGTGGCAGATAATTAAACGACCTTTTATATCCTCTGGTTGGATTTCCTTAGCTAATTCTATCGCTGTTTGAATTCCCGCATATTCACAACTATGCACACCACCAGTGATCAGCACAGTTTTTCCTTCTTCGCAACCATTGACCAATGTTACAGGAATGACTGTATCCGTATCCATGACGGTAACAAAACCTTGTGTTTTTGTTCCTTTTTCAGCACTTAAACTTCCTACTTTTAGTAATGACATATCCTTCAGCTCCTTTATGTATTTTAGTAAATATGTATCATAAATACAAAGGCATCTAATTATCCTAAGCATAGCAATGGAGCTTATAACTCTACAGCCATCCACTTTTTACTATAAAATCGCTTTGAAGCAAAAAACATTCGCAGGGCTTGATCTAACATTAATGCCATCCATGCTCCATATAGACCAAATCCTAAAGGAAAACATAGCATCCATGTTAAAACAGGTCGAAACACCGCTATAATCGCTAATGAGTATAGGGCTATATAGCGAGTATCTCCAGCTCCCCTTAATACGCCTGAATAGATTAACGCCTGAGTCTGAGTAAAGCAACAAATTGCTACAATGATGAGAATATCAGCACCCAATGCAATTACCTCTAAATCCCTGGAATACAGCATCATCAGCCATCTTCTTCCCACAAAAAAGATGATAAATGCAATAAATGCCGCCATCAGCCCTAATCTTTGTCCTATTTTTCCATAGATGACCGCTAGATCTTTTCGTTTCTCTCCAAGCTTTTGTCCTGCTAAAGCTGAACTGGCTTTGCTCATGCCTTGGCCAAAGCAGTAAAAAATATCACATAAATTCATACAAATATGGTGGGTAGCAAAGGCAACCGTCCCCAGCTGTGCCACCATTCGTGAATATAAAAACATCCCCACTCGTTCAAAACTATTCTCTGCAAACACGTTGCTTCCCACTTTAATCAAAGACTGTATTGTCTTTTTTTCAAAAATCCAGCTTTCTTTTCCCAGAATAAATAATTCCCTTTCTCTATAGCATACAGATAATATTGTTATAAAAAAGGTTGTAATGCTGCCAACCAGCGTTGCAATACCAGCCCCAACGATTCCTAGTCGAGGAAAAAATCCAATGCCATAAATTAAGAAAAAGTTTAAAATCATGTTTACTAGGTTTCCTGCTATGTTGGACCATAAAACAATTTTTGTATTACCTACACCGATATGAGCAGAATTTACGACTACTGCAATAGAGGTAAAAAATCCAGCTATAATAACAGTTTTTCCATAAGCTACAGCCATACCCATATACCCTGCCTGTGCTCCTGAAAAGTAAAGAATGTCCTCGATATATTTTAAAGAAAAAAACAAAGACACAGTTGAAAGTATGCAAATCAGCAATAGTGATTGCTTCAAGCATTTATTCAAATCAACGGTACTCCCTTCTCCTTTTCTTCGAGCTACTAAAGCAGTTACAGAGACCCCAAGAGAGCGACTTATTGACAAAAAAATTAGCCGAGGCTGAGTCATAATACCGGTAGCAGCAATGGCATCCGCCCCCAGAGAGCCTACCATCATTAAATCTATTGAAGAAATCAAATAAATCAACATACCTTCTAAAGCAGCAGGCCAAGCAAGGGATGTATATAGTCGATAAGCAAATTTGTTAGATGGCAATGTCCCTTGTATACCTTCATTTCTTGCCAAATAGTTAATCTTTAAAAAAGGTTTCACTTTACTCACCATAGATTTATACCATCACCAATCTGCACAAAATCCTCCAATACTTTTCCCCCCAAGACGTTTTTTGCAAAGCTGTTAAACCATGCTAGCTATCACCATAAATCAGCGATAGTATTCATGGCATATGAGAAAACATCATTCTTAAGGTGCTACTTACACTTAACTTTGAAATTTCCTCACAGGTATCCCGTTAAAAAGCTAAGATACTATTTCATTATCAATATATCTACTTAAGCAGATATATTGATAATGAATTTCATTTACTTTATAAGTATACACCATTTATACAAATATGTAAATCATTCCATCTATCTACACAACATTTTTCATATATATAAAGATGATCCCTTCTCTATACCACTGAAGGGATCCTTCTAATTTCTTCATACTTTCTACAGGCAACGCTAACATATTGATCCACCTTTACCAAATGGGGTTTTTCTTCTAAACATCTTCTTGATCTATTTAGGCACCCTTCCGCAAACACACATCCCTCTGTACCGTTAAGTGCCTTACCGATCTTTCTATTCACTTCAATTCTTTTATCAAAGTTTTTAATGGAAAATACTGAATCTAAGAGCATACGGGTATATGGATGCCTTGCCTCTCTAACAAGATTTTGCCCTTCCAACACCTCAACAATCTCTCCTAAATACATAACATAGATCTTATCACATATGCTTTCTGCTAGGGCTAAATCATGTGTAATAAATATAGATGAAAAACTTGTCTTTTTCTTTAAAGCTATGAGAAGCGCTATAATTTGTTTTTGTATGGATACATCAAGGGCAGATGTACACTCATCACATAGAATTATATCTGGTTCAAGGCCAATAGCCCTGGCTATAACTACTCTTTGAAGTTCTCCACCACTTAATTCATTTGGATATTTTTTCATGTAATCTTTACTAAGGCCAACCTTCTCTAACAACCCCTCAGCATATTGATGTGCCTTGTTTTTGCTCATTATTTTAAAATTAACAAAAGGCTCAATTAAATAACCCCCTATTTTCATTCTTGGACTAAATGTGCCTAGAGGATCTTGAAATATCATCTGTACATTTTTATAGTACATTTTAGTAGATTTTTTAGGAAGAGCTGTTATATCTTCTCCTCTGTAAATGATCTTACCTTCTGAGGGAGCCGTTAGCTGAGCGATTATTCTAGCAAGTGTACTCTTGCCACAACCACTTTCTCCAACGATACCTATGCATTCTCCTTTTCCTAAGGCAATATTTACATTATTCACAGCCTTAATGATTTTATCATTGTTATCGCTAAAAGCTTTATGAATATTCTCTAACTGAAGTATTATCTCTCTCTTCATCACTAAGATCCTTTCAATTCAGGTATAGTTTGTAACAATGTCCTGGTATATTGGGCTTTAGGTTCTAAAATAATCTGCGACTTATTGTCACACTCTACTACTTTTCCATCATACATAACTACAATTCTATCTGCTATGTATGCAGCAAAACCTATGTTATGTGTAATCATTACAATGCTAGTTTCGAATTTATCCCTAAGATCCAAAAGTTCATTAGCTATCTGGGCCTGTGTTATTACATCAAGGGCACTGGTTGGCTCATCAGCTAAAATAAGCTTTGGCTCCATCGCCATGGCCATAGCAATAGCAACTCTTTGCTTCATACCACCACTTAATTGATAGGGATAAGAATTCATCATCCTATCCCCATCATCAAGACCCATTTTTTCTAAGGTATCTTTAGCTTTTTTTATTGCCTGCGCCTTAGAAATATCCCTATGGCTTCTAATACTTTCTATAAATTGCTTTCCTATTTTCATAATCGGGTTTAGATAAGAACCAGGATTTTGAAAAATCATGGCTATTTCGTTACCACGAAGTTTCCTCCATTGCTCTTTATTGTATTTTTCTATATTTTCGCCACAAAATATCACTTCCCCAGAAACGATCTTAGCATTGGAGGAAAGTAGATTGATGATGGCTCTTACTAGTGTTGTTTTTCCACTTCCACTTTCCCCTACAATACCAATAATCTCTTGATCATTTACATCTATATTTATGTTCTTTATGGCATAGTCTCCACCGTCATATTGGACAGTAAGATCTTTAACTTCCAATAATTTATTCATTGATCTTTGAGCTCCATTCCATCATAGACTTCTAAAACCTTTTCTACAACATCATTACTTGATTTTAACTCTATCATCGATATAATATATTTCTGATATAAACCTGTGTACACCTTCTACATTTTTTCTAGTTACTACTGTACCCTCTTGATAGTATAAGAATAAAGAAGCCACATCCTCCATAAGAACTTCTGATCCTTTTATTCCTAATCTATCTCTTTCCTCTTTATCAAAGGCATCACCTAACGCATCACAAATCCTATCAAGCTCTGGATTACTGTAATTTCCATCATTTCCTGCACTGCCTGTTTTATAGCTGGCTTCGAGGAAATATTGAGGATCTGCCGTTGGTGCAGAAGTCCATCTTTCCCATAGTAAATCAAAATCTCCTGCCGCTGCCATATTGGCATAGTTTTCTACCTGAATAACTTCAAGGCCTATTCCTATCTCTTTGTATTGGGCCTGCATAGCTATGCCTATATTGTTGGCATCATTTCCATGGTTGGTTCTGGAAACAAATCTCAGTACAATATTTTCACCATCTATTTCTCTAATACCGTCTCCATTGGTATCAATAAATCCTGCTTTATCCAACAGCCTATTTGCCTTATCGGGATCATAAGGATAAAGATCATCCTCTGTATAACCAAAGGAAAGCATGTCATTAAAGGGTCCTTTAGCAGCCACACCATTAACTATTTGTGTAGCGTAGGTCTCTTTATCTATACCATGGGCAAGAGCTTGTCTAAATTCTAAACTTTGCATATAGGGTTTATCCATATTTATTCTTAATAAAAATACTCTTAGATTAGGTCCCTGCTGCACGATAAACTCATCATTATCCTGAAATAAACTTAAGTCCCTGCTCTGTATTTGCGTAGCCAAATCAATCTCACCTGATTGTAATGCCATAGTACGAGTAGCACCATCAGATATATACTTTACATTAACTCTATCTACTCCAACATCTCCACTCCAGTGTTCTTCATGTTTCTCAAGAGTTAAACCAAGATCTGAATGAAACTCAACTACTTTAAAAGCGCCGGTAGCAATAGGCTTATATTTAAAATTTTCATCATCAGCTACGGATGCATCAATGATGACATATACAGGATCTGCTAGATTATTAAGCAACATAGGAAAAGGAGCTTCTGTTTTTATGGTTAGCTTTTGACCTTCTGCTGTAATAGATTCCACAGAGAATTTCACATCATCTCTATCGGATATCTTAAGGGCCCTTTCTAAAGAAGCTTTAACAGCCTCAGCATCTACAGGGTTACCATTATGAAACTTCACCCCTTCCCTTATATCAAAAACCATGGTTCTATCATCAATCCATTGGTAAGACTCTGCAATCACAGGCTTCAAATTCATATTCTCATCAAATTGCACAAGATTTTCTCCTATACCACAACGGGTCAATGTCCAACCATGCCATCCTTCTGTAGGCTCTATATTACTATCTAGCCAAAACAAAGCCATATTTAAGGTTTTAATTTCTTCAGTTTCCTCTCCATTACCACTCCCCACTTTAAGAGATTCATCCTGTTTACTGCAAGCAATTAACATAAAACATAGAAATAGCATAAATACCTTCGTTAGAATTTTTTTCATTTCTACACTCCTCGTATGATTTAGTTTATAGATGTTTGGGGTCAAGTAAATCTCTTACACTATCTCCCAATATATTAAATACCGCTACTACAATAAATATCGCTGCTCCAGGATAGATCAGTAACCAAGGAGCCGTTTGCAGATAGAACCTACCTTCATTTAGCATATTTCCCCACTCAGGTATGGGAGGTTGTACTCCTAAGCCTAAAAAGGATAGACCTGCAATAGCCAGCATCATCCCCCCAACATCTAAGGCCAGTTGTACTACCAAAGGCGATATGATATTTGGAAAAATATAATGAGTGATAAGTTTTACCTTTCCTGCCCCAGCCATTGTTGCTGCATGTATGTATTCTTTGTTTTTAACCGTCATAACCAAAACCCTTGTCAACCTAGCATACTTTGTCCACCAAATGACAGATAGCGCTAATATGGTATTTCTCATGCCAGGACCTAAAATTCCTACGATAGCAATGGCAAAGACGATATCAGGAAAAGAAAGTACTGTATCTGCTATTCTCATAATGATGGTATCTATAGTACCTCCTGCCATACCAGCAACAGTACCCAGCATCAATCCTAGAATGAAAATAATACTTAAAAGTAAAAAGGTGATTCCAAGAGAAACCCTAGCACCGTAAAGCACTCTAGAATATATACATCTACCCACTTGATCGGTACCAAAGAGGTATTCACTGCTGGGCTTCTGTAAAATTTGAGAAAAATTAGTGTCTAAAGGATCATTAGGTGCAAGTATGGGAGCTATCATAGCTAATATAACCATGGAAATAGCTAGCAATAGCATTACCACAAAAATAATTTCTTTGTTTTTTCTATTTTTCACTTACTTTTCCCCCTCCCTTCAAACTAATTCTGGGGTCGAGAGTTTGTGTTATGATATCCACAATAAAATTGATGGTGACATAAATCAAAGTCATAAAAACTACATAGGACTGTAGTAAAGGATAATCCCTATAGGTTATAGCCTCTAAAGCCATAGATCCCAGTCCTGGCCAAGAAAAAATATTTTCTACAATTACAGTTCCTCCTAAAAGTAACGCTATAGATAACCCTAAAAGTGTAATGATTCCTAAAAGAGCATTAGGTAAGATGTGCTTGATTATTATTTTGCTTTCCTTTATGCCTCTAGCTCTGGCTCCTATAACATAATCCTGAGAATACTGTTCTAATATCGCCTCCCTTATTTGTCTTATATATCTTCCCATCAATGGTATAGCTAAAGTCATAGCTGGCAGAATAACACTTTTAAAGGATGTTTGCTCGGTTATTTTAAACCAACGAAGTTCCACCACAAATACATACATCAACATAAGCCCCAGCCAAAAAGCAGGAATAGATATTCCCATAAGAGAAAGTCCCCTTACTATATAATCTAACACTGTATTTTTTTTAACAGCCGATAAGATGCCAAGGACAAAAGAAAAAAATATTAAAAACAATAATGCAGCAACAGCCAGCCTCACCGTCATAAAAATCCTTTGAGGCAAGATATCTGCCACTAGTCCCCTTGTGGAATAAGAATAACCAAAGTCCCCCCTGAATAAACCCTTAAGCCAATTTCCATACTGCATTATAAAGGGATCATTTAAACCCATCTCCTCCCTTGTCTTTTCCAGTAGCTCTTGCGTAGGAACAATATCATGAGCTGTCAACAGCATCTCAGCAGGATCGCTGGGGCTGATATAGGTAAGACTAAAGGTAATAAAGGATGCTAAAATCATAACACTCATTAACTGCAATATTTTTTTTAGTAGATTATTTTTTATCATATTCATTCACCATTTCGTTCTATTTTGAATTTGAATCTCTTGTTCTAATATCTTTCCTGACTTTATAAGAAAGTTCTTCGCTATTTTAAGATCCTTTGCTGTACTCAGGATGACAAAATAAAAAAAGTCTCTTAGCATTAAATACCAAGAGACTTCCCCATCTAAAGTCACCGAATTTATTTACAGTAGAAATTCATCCCCTTTCTATCTGAACATCGTCAATTTAAGGCAGGTCTCCTGACTCACGGTTCATGCGCCTCTTCCCCTTCCCAGGTTTCATACCCAGTGGATTTTTGAAGATTTGTCCCCGATTACAGTGGTGGGCCCGTGCTGGATTTTAACCAGCTTCCCTATTCTCCCTTTTTTAAGGGCACCTTAAATCTAGTTTTATTGAATTTTCATTAGCTTCATGATATCATCTGGTATCTAATTTTGTCAACGATAATTTGTGTTTTTTTTAACATTCAATACCCTTCTTCCAGTCTTCTGCAGCAAGCAATACTATCTTCTTTCTCTGGTTATTAAGCATCTGTAGGATATGGAATATATTTTCAGCTACGCCACGGGGACAGTTCCTCAGGCACATAAAAACATACGTGCCAGATGAACCGTCCCCATGACTCCGCTTGCATCTTTATAAAAAACAACTTAACTATCAACTTTGGAAAATTTTTTACGACAATTAGAGTCGAACCACTTAGTAAATAAAACTAAGTGGTTCGACTCTTTCGTCTTTTTATCTATTTTTTTATTTACACAGCACAACCACCACATCATTTACATTTGTTCCTGTGGCTCCTGTTATAATCAAATCCCCACTTGCTTTTAATGCATGATAGGCGTCATTATTTTCTAAGTAAGCTTCTGGCTGTATACTTGCTTCCTTCATTCTTTGAGTGGTTTTTCCATCTACCATGCCTCCAGCTGCATCCGTTGGTCCATCTGTTCCATCTGAACCTATAGAAAATAACACAACATCCTCCATACCTTCAATCCCTATGGCCGCCGATAGTGCCATTTCTTGATTTCTTCCGCCCTTGCCCTTTCCTGTTAACCGCACTACCGTCTCTCCTCCAGCAATAACTGCACAAGGGGGCTGTAGCAGTGGTCTACTGTTATTGCTATTTTTAATTTCCTTAGCAATGGAAACCATAAACTTCCCTGCTTCTTTTGCTTCACAGTCTAATGTAGAAGCAATAACTATCGGCTTGTAGCCAAGCTTTTCTGCAGCCATAGCGGCAGCTTCACATAAGGCAGTGACACTCCCTGTAATAACAGTTTCGCAATTTTCTACCTTTTTAGGGGTCTCAACATTTAGTACTTTTCTTAGGTGCTCTGCCACCTGCAGCTTATACTTTTCTATGATCCTTAAGGCTTCTTCGGATGTGGAGCTATCGGGATAGGCTGGTCCGGAAGCAATAGAGTCTAATCGATCCCCCACCACATCCGATAAAACAATAGCATAAATATTAGCTTTTCCACATTGAGAGGCAAATCTCCCTCCCTTTACAGCTGAAAGATGCTTTCTTATTGCGTTGATTTCAACAATATCTGCACCAGAAGCCAACAACTGATTTGTAATATCCATAATATCCTCAAGACTTACTCCCTCCATTGGTTTCTCAAATAATGCTGATCCACCTCCAGATATTAAGAAGATTACATGGTCTTTTTCTGTTAAATTTCCAACTAGTTCTAAAGCCTTATCTGCCCCCTTAATAGAGTTTTCATCTGGTATTGGATGTCCTGCCTCAATAATTTCAAATCCTTCTATAGGACCCTTTGAATGATGATACTTTGTTACCACCACACCCTTTGAAACCTTATCTCCTAGAGTATCTTTCGTGGCTTTAGCCATATTCCAAGCAGCCTTTCCAATAGCCACAACAACGATATTACCTGTAAATTTCTTTTTTTCTAATGCTTTTATCACCGCCGCTTCTGGTAAAACAGCTTTTATAGATTCATCTATGATGGTTAAAGCATCTTGTCTCATTGTGTTCATAATTTTCTGCCTCCTGCCATGCAACTAATTTTATATTACTTTATGTAATAAATAGTTTACCCAGTCCTTTTTGTTTTCACTTGTAACTTTTGCTATTCATTTTAAAATTTTTTATTCAAAAAAAAGAAATCCTGTATTAAATAAACTATTTTACACGATTTCTGCTTTTAAACGAAGTATTTCACAGTTCTAACTTGGGTACTTTTTCATACAACAGATTGCTCTTTGTATACTTATCCATGCTAAATTGGAATGTCTTAGTGAAGAAACTTTATTCTGTATAACTATATTCCACTGGTTTTGCATACTGATATTGAATTACCTTATTATATCTTGGCAATGTAATAGAATCTTCTTTCTTCACATTTACCTGTAAATTTTTTTCCCTCATTGTCCATATAACACCAAATTTCATATTCATTGCAGCCTCTAAGCTTTCAGGGTTACCGATGGCTTTAATGGTGATAGGCGGTCTAGTAGGTACAGCATTAATAAACATTGTATTAGATGCAGGATGAATTTCAGTCGTTGCTATATACCTTTGATCGTTAATAGAAATCCCCTCTGCTCCTGCAGCATTAAGCTGATTTATTAGAGCTATCAAAAAATCATAGTAATACATCACTGTGCTTTCTTCTCCTAGCATCGAAAAATCCTTAGGAGGATCATCAATAGTAATAACGATTCCCGGTCCCTTTCCTTCTTTATAACCTGCTAGTAATTGATGTCTTTCTAAATCTTTTTTCAAATTTTTTATTATTGAATTTTCATCGGTTTCAGACATTTCATATGCCTTTAAACGTTCGTCCAAGTACGCTAATTCTTCATTCAACTTCTCTTTTTCTGTTTTGAGATTACTTAATTCCATGGTTAGCTGTTGAAGTCTTTCTGTTGATAAGTGTCCCCCTTTGGTTTCTTTTTTAACAACATTAAATTGTAAAGATATAATAAGCCCTAGTATCCCACAGAGCACAGCAATAGTGACTTTCTCTTTTAGACCCATTCTGTTTTACTTCTCCCTTGTCTTCAATAGATTTCTTGCTTCGTCAATAACATTCACTTTACAACCTGAATTTAAAGCTCTTATAATAGTGTGATATGCATAATTTACTTTATATACATCATATACATCTTAATTTATTTCTATATATTATATATATACCCTTCTTATTTTAGTAAATAACAGGATGTTTTATTTAATACAACCAATACAAAGAGGCCAAGAATATTCTCGGCCTCTTTGTATTGGTCAAACCTTTTTTGTTCTATTATTTATACATAATAGGATCTTCTAACTTTGCCTCTTCAAAACCCTTTAGCCTTAACACACAGCTATCCCACACCCCACAGGTTGTTTCTTCTCCGTTATAAATTTTATAGACTTTCCTTGCACAGCTGCTGTTCCAACTGTCCACTACCAATTTATGATAATCAGATTAGAAATATAAGTAATCAAAATTTTGGAGTATTGTAAAAAAGATCGCCACAGTCATTACTCAGCGGGATAAATTATTATTATTTCTTGTGATTTAGGATTCCAATTTACCAGTGCCCCCATATTTTCCGTCACAAATCTTAATGGAAGCATGATTCTACCTGGTGGTAGAGTAATTGGTTTCACATTAGTATTGCTTGGGTCGATGAGTGTGCTTACACCATTGACTTTAGCAGTATTGTTATTCATCCAGAGTTCAATTGTTTTTTCTTTGAAGTATATCGTTGCTTTTTTTTCTTTATCATTCCATGCTACTGTAGCATCCATGGCTTCAACAATATATTTAATTGGCAGCAACGTTCTGGATTCTATAACGATTGGTGCTGTATCCATAATTTTTAGCTGATTATTACTATAATAAACAGTTTGTCCAACTAAAAAATTCATCTCTATTCCTTGGGTTTTACTTAATGATTTAGCAACCATTTCATCAGAAAGTGTTATGCTGACTTCATTTGAATAGGACGAACTCCCACCTGAACCATAGGCTTTAATACGATATATATAGGTTGTATTTGCAGCAAGACCAGAATTTTTATAATTTGTCACATTCGTTCCTACAGTGGCAATTTCATTGAAACTATCCCCCAGTGTTTTTCTCTCAATAACAAATCCTGTTTCGTTGTCTGACTTATCCATCCATGTTAAGTTCACTTCAGTTGCTGAAGCAATTGTTACTGTCAGGTTAGTTGGAGCATCAGGAATATTTCCTGATATCACTGTAACTTCATTAGTAAAATAGGAATTTCCTGCGGAGTTGTAGGCTCTTACTCGATAAATATAAGTTTTACCGGAAACAAGACCCGTATCCTTATAAGTAGTTACATTTGCATCAACCGTATTAATTTGAGTATAGCTTCCACCAGGTACTTTCCTTTCAATCTTAAATCCTGTTTCGCTTCTTGATTGATCCCTCCAGGATAAAGTAACACTGTTACCAGAGAAAGATATCACTTGAAGGTCTGTAGGAGGACCGGGAGTACTGCCGGGAATAACCACTACTTCATTACTGTAATCAGACTCCCCTACAGCATTATACGCTCTTACCCTATAAGTATATTTATTGCCGGAACTTATGGTTTTATCCTCATAAGTAGTAGTATTTGTACGTACTGAATTGATTTCTTTATAGTTTTCGCCGGATACTTTCCTTTCAATCTTAAACCCTGTTTCGTTTCTTGATTGATCTTTCCAAGATAAAGTAACACTATTACCAGTGGAGGATATTACAGTAAGATTGGTGGGGGCAGCAGGTTTCCCCTCTGTCGTTACGGTAGCTTCATTACTATAGTCAGAATTCCCTGCTGAGTTGTAAGCTCTTATTCTATAGGCATATCTTTCTCCCGAATCTATGTCCGTATCCTTATAGGTAGTCTTATTTGCTCCCACCATATCAATCTGAACATAGCTTCCACCAGATACTTTCCTTTCAATCTTAAATCCTGTTTCGTTGTTTGATTTATCTGTCCAGGCTAGATTAACACTGGTATTAGTGGAGGATGTTATAGTAAGATTGGTTGGTGCAGCAGGTCTCCCCTCAGTCGTTTCAGTAACTTCGTTGCTGTATACGGAATCTTCTGTATCATTATATGCTCTTATCCTGTAAATATAAGTTGTGTCGGCAGTTAGTCCTGTATCAGTGTAAGACTTTGTATTTGCATCTACCCTGTCAATTTGACTATAGTTTCCTCCAGATACTTTCCTTTCGATTTTAAATCCTGTTTCGTTACTGCTTTTATAAGTCCAGTTTAATTTAATCCCGGTACTGGAAATAGTTGAAGCATTTAAAATCGGTGGGGGGTTAGATATAATCTCAGCAAAAACTTGGCTGTCTAATACGAATATGGTAAAAATAGTGCTTATTATAAACATCATAATAAATAAAAAAGATAATCTTTTCATAAAAACACCTCTTTCAAAACTAAAATCATAAAACCTTTACTCAATAAATATCATATCGGATACTTCAATATCTACTTTCATTTCTATAAACTCATTATTGAAGTTGTCAAATACATATAATATTTTTTTCCCTGATGTAGGAGACTTAGGGGTTTTATCTCTGGCATAAATAAGATAATACTGACTCCTCATTTTAATAATGTTAATAATTTCAATATTTTCTCTTAATTCAACCAATTCTTTTCCGTCAAATTTATATAGTCTTTGAAGCTTGTCATCCGGATGAGTACCATTAATAAAAAGATTATCTCCTACAACTTCCCAGTATTTTGCTTCAAAATTATCCATCAATTCTTTAAATATTCTACCGTATGTATATACTTTATTTTTCTTGATATCAGCTTCATATCCTTGAAAAATGAAGTTATTATTAACAATAGACCATTTTCTGGTAGACATCCCTAGAATTAAATTGGTTATTTGATTATTATTATATAAGAGCATTGTGTCCCTGGCTTTGTTTGTGATCCTATCCTTATCCTTTACAGCAATAAATGTATTGTTTCCCAGGGTAATTGTATCATTAACAGCAGATACATCAAGAGCCAGAGAAAATCTACTGCCATCAGTGGTTACATACAGCACATTATCATCTTTTCCTTCCCTATTATCTATACCTAAAATCATCAGTCTGTTTTTCAAATCTATAAATTTACTGAACTTAAAATCCTCTAAAATTACATCCAGATTGAGTAAGGAAAAATTTACTACTCCTGGTTTTATTTTATCACCCTCAAATTTCATACTTTTCCCATCTTTATCAACATAAGCTCCTCCTGAAACAGCCAGATATAATGTATCATTATAGTTAACGATTGAAGATATATTATATCTTTTATATACGTCTCCAGTATGATTAAATATTATTTCTTTTTCTTGTTCATCTTCATATGTGATTAACTTACCACCTTTAACAAAGTATAATTTGTCTTTATATATTGTAATATCATGTAAATTAACTTTAGTATTTGGATTGGGATGTAATAATATAAAGCTGTGAAAATCCGTTGTTTTTCCTGTATATGCAGCTAAAGGCCTCTTTTTGCCCGACTGCTCAACACCTGCCATATACAAGTAATTTTCATCTTCTCTCATGTCCTGAATAATAAAACCATGTTCAATAATCCCAGGTTTCCACGAGTTTTTGTCAAAGGCTAAAAGAAGGTAGTCTCTTTCACTATCGTACTTGTTTATTATAAGTTTGTCTTTAAAAATATAATATTTTCCCATATAAAAATCTTTTTGTATCAATATAAGGTTATTTCCGTCAAATCGATAAAGATTATTTTCTTTTTGATCCCGGTCATAACCATGTAAGATCAAGTTATTATTATATTCAAAGGCATCTTTGATATCGAAATTATTTATCAAAATTTCAAATTTATTGTCTTTAAAAATTATAAAATTATTGTTATTATGAGTCTTATCAAATACAGTTAACAGTATTTTTCCCTTATATGCGTACCAATTTCTGATTTCTTTATTCTCAAAAGGAAATATTGTAATTATATTGCCATCATATGTAAGGACATCATTTTTCTTATTGGTCTTTTCATAGATCATAACCTTTCCCAAATTAAACTGTCTCATTCTACTAATAATAATGATTTGTGTTTTCTCTCTCCATTCAACAGTTACATCGATATTTTCTGCAATAAAATTAAGGGGAACCATCATAATTGAGTTTTTAAATTTTGGTGCAGCATCCATTAGTTTTTCTTTTCCGTTAACGATAGCCCTTTTATCATTCAATTTCAACTGAATTGTATTATATTTATTTGTAGCCATCATAGTAGATGTTTCTTCAAACCATTGAATAGAATAGCCAAGTTCTTCAAATATTGTCCTGAATGGAATCATGGTTAAACCATTTTCAATAATAGGTGCAGTATCCAATGTTTTCATTATACCTTTTGAATAATAGGTTTTTGCGTTTATTTTAAACATAAAAACCTCAATGATATTTTCACTGGATTCAGCATAAGACGGCATACCCAAATTAAGCAAAATACATATTATTATGAACTTAATAGTGCTATGTTTTATAAAAAAATATGGAACTTTCCTTTTCATCCTATCACCCCCAGTTTTATGCAATGATTCAAAGAACCGTCCCCTGACTAGTATATTGCAACAAGTAAAACATTCCAATAATACAAGCTATAAGATAACTAATAAAAAAATCCTTTACAGCGGTTTTTATAGAATTCTTATTCATTACTAAAAAACCTCCTTTACTAAATAATAAGTACTTATGAAACTGTTAAAAAAGTGACTATTATTAAACTTCCTCACCTATTGGCTCTTACCAGAGAGACCTATATAATCGGATTATAAAATCACCACAAAGGATAGACATCACTATGCCTAGTATTAAAAAGGGTGCAAATGCTATGAAATCCTTTCTGGTATAACCCTTCATCAATATAAGCACTATGCCAAACAATCCCCCAGTGATAAAGGCAAGAAAAAGGGTCAGGAGAGTATGTAACACCCCGAAGTACATCCCTATCGCAAACATTAGCTTAATATCACCGCCGCCGAACCCCCCTTCGGTTATCAGTGCCAGTACTAAAAGTGTTCCTCCTCCCAGTAATGCTCCTCCTATAGCGTTAACCCAGCTGATCTCTGGAGTAAAAAACTGCCAAATTATTCCCCACATCATAATAATGATTACTAAGCCGTCAGGAATGATTTTATGTTGTAAATCAATGAAAAATATCACAATAAGAACAGAAAATAAAAATAAATATTTAAGTAACTGTATATCCGTATAAAACTTATAACCTAGGACTAAATACACCACTCCCGTAAAAAGCTCTATCATAGGGTACCGAAGTTTGATGTTTCCATGACAATATCTGCACTTTCCTCCTAAAACCAAATAGCTTACCACAGGAATCAAGTCATAAAATTTTAACGAAGTTCGACATTGAGGACAGTGAGATGAATTATACACTACTGATTTTCCTAGAGGTATCCTATGAATACATACATTTAAAAAGGAACCAATGAAAACTCCTAAGATTGTAATAAGCGTTAAAACCATAACGACCCTCCTTCCGTTTTATATTTATTTGTAGCAATCATAGTAGATGTTTTTTGAAACCTTCTCATTCTATCTCTCCAGCTTTAATTGATGAATCAAAAATAGTTCTCTGACTCCTTCTTAAGAATAGGCGGATATAATTGCCATGATCATTGCTGCTGCAATAAAAGCCACAAATCCTCCCAGAAAAATCAACATGATAGGTTCTATGACACCAATCATCCGCTTTATTTTCATATCAAGAAGTCTTGAGTAAATATCACCAACCATCTCAAAACAAGAATCTAAACCTCCTGTTTCTTCTCCTACCTTAATCATATTAGCCATCATTAATGGAAAAAATTTTCCTGCTTTAAACATAGGGTCAGAAATACTATCACCATAACTTATACTTTCTACCATACCATCAATAATAAGTTTTACAGCCCTATTACTCATGGTATCCCTGGTAGCTTTAAGTGCTGCAATGACAGGAATACCACTGCCAATCAACATAGCAAGGGTTTTAGCAAAAAAAACAATATCCGAGTAATGAAAAACTCCTCCCAATATAGGAAGATAAATCTTATATTTATCAATTTTTAATCTAGTAAAGGCTATAAAATGAGCACTAACCAGGGTAACAATGAATATACCTAAACCAACTCCTATGTTAATCAGATTACTGGAAACCTTATCTGAAATAGTTATAAGAAGCTGAGTAATCCATGGCAGCTCCCCTCCCATGGTATCCAAAAACGCTGCAATCTCAGGAATTACTTTACCCAACATATAAGTAATTGCACCAATAGCTACTATTAAAATGATGGCTGGATAAGAAAGACTTGTAATAATCTGGTTTCTAAGGGTCAGCTTTTCATCCCAGTAAGAAGTAATACGATTTATTGCCACCTCAATTAACCCGCTGGTTTCTCCCGTTTTTAATACATTTGTCACCATAAGCGGAAAGATTCTTGGAAACTTACTCATTGCTTCACTTAGAGGATTACCAAGCTCTACATCTTTACGGATTTCTAAAAGGGCATGCTTAAATTTCTTATTGCTTGTCTGCTTCTCCAGAATAGAAAGAGAAGAAATAATAGAAACGCCTGCATTGATTAAGGCTCCCAACTGAATTAAAAACAGCACAACATCAGCTGCTTTTACAATACTGATCTTAATCAATAAATTATCAAAATTCAAAGATTCAGCTGTCGGCTTATCCATGATATGCAGGTTCTCTTCAAATATTTTTGTTATAATTAAACCGTTTTTACGCAGATTACTTGCTGCTTCTGTAGAGCTGGCTCCAGATACAAGTCCTTTTACAGTTTTACCTTTATAATCAATAGCTTCGTAATTGTAGCTAGGCATTATGTTCTCACCTACCTGTAAATTTTATTATAAATCCATAGTAGCTTTAAGTATATCTGTAAATGTAGCTATGCCATTACGGATTTTCATTATACCGTCTTCCCGAAGGGTATGCATATGGTCTTTTAAGTATTCTTTAATATCTGCTGTATCAATACCTGCTGCAATCATCTTTTGTAATTCCCGATTAATTACTAATAGCTCAAAAATTCCTGATCTTCCTTTGTATCCTGTACCATTGCAGTAGACACAGCCTTTGCTGGAATAAAAAGCTTCTTCACTATCTGGTTCTATTCCCAATGTTTCCAATTCAGCTGAAGTAGGAATATATTTCTCTCTACAATTAGGACAAACGATTCTAATAAGTCGCTGAGCCACAACTCCCCTTAAAGCCGAACTAACCAAAAAACGCTCACAACCCATATCGATAAGCCTGTCAATAGCACTTACCGCATCATTGGTATGAAGAGTAGAAAGCACCAGATGACCAGTAAGAGCAGCTTGCAGGGCTAGGCGGGCAGTTTCTGTATCTCTTATTTCTCCTACCATTACAACGTCAGGATCCTGTCTCAAAACCGCCCTTAAAGTACTGCTAAAGGTTAATTTTCTAGAATTTTCATCCACTTGCACCTGAGTAATACGGTTCATTTGCAGTTCTACTGGATCTTCAATAGTGATGATATTTACCTTGTCATTTATTAAAAATTTAAGGGCAGAATATAGAGTGAAGGTTTTTCCGCTGCCTGTAGGCCCTGTAACAAGAATCAGGCCGTGAGGCAGTTGTAAAATTTCCCGAAAAGACGCCATGATTTCTTTTTCCATACCAATATCTTCAAGCTTCAATTGCTTATTTTTCAGGGAAAAAATTCTTAGAACAGCTTTCTCTCCTTTGGCACTGGGTAAAATGGATATACGAATACTTGCTGAAGCGCCATTTTCCTGACTAAACATAAAACCACCGTCTTGAGGACTGCGTTTTTCTGCTATATTCATATTGCCCAATATTTTAAGCCGTGAAATAACCTGAGCAGCTACGTTACTTGGATAAACCTCCACAGTTTTCAGATGTCCGTCAACCCTCATACGAACCCGCAGACCTTCGTCGTCTGGCTCCAGATGGAGGTCAGAGGCACGCTCCATAATAGATCTTATAATCATACTTTCTACTAATTTTACTGCATAATCTGGTTCCTCTGCTGTGGTTTGTTCCTCCACTACAATCGGTGTCGTATCTAATTGATAGTTTTGTTGGATAATTTCTGTAATCTCTGATGATTTCATCAGTACAGGCTGAATCTTCTTATTTGTAATACGCTTGAGGTTTTCTAAAATGATATTCTTAATCGGTTCGTTACATGCTACCAATAGAGTGTTTTCTCTTAAGGCGACAGGGACTATGTTGTGTTTTGAAGCCATTAGAGAAGGGATCATGTCAGTGAGTTCAGGATTCATATCAACTTCATTTATAGGAAAAAGCTTCATGCCGAAAAACTCACCCAGTAGCATAAGCATTTGTTCTTCTTTGACAAAACCCATATCCACCAGTACTTCGCCTAATTTTTTTCCAGTTTTTTGTTGTTCTTTCAAAGCAGTAGCAACTTCCTTAAGACTTAGAACACCCTTACTAACAAGAAAGTTGCCAATTTTTTGTCTTACCATTTTATTTACTCCTTATGTATTGTCCAATTTTTTCTTCCAGAGAAGAATGATTTACAGCTGCCTTCATAGCTATTTCTGCATCGATTACTTTGTTTTTTACCAGTTTTTCTAGACATTGGTCCATTGTTTGCATCCCCAGCTTAGTACTTGTTTCAATAGTCTGACAAATGCTCTCCGGTTTTCCCAGCCGAATAAGATTACCTATAGCAGGAGTTACCATCATTACTTCTGAAGCCAGAACTCTTCCCGTCCCATCTACTTTAGGCAACAGCTGTTGAGAAATTACTGCTTTTAAACAGGAAGATAATTGTTGTCTTATCTGAGATTGTTCATCAGGTGGAAACACCCCGATGATTCTGTTTATAGAAGAAGCAGCATCACGGGAGTGAAGGGTAGAAAATACTAGATGTCCTGTCTCAGCAGCTCTGATTACAGTCCGTATTGTTTCTAAGTCCCTCATCTCCCCCACCAAAATTACATCGGGATCCGCTCTAAGGGCCGACCTCAGAGCATCGGCAAAAGAATCTACATCTGCGTGCAATTCCCGCTGATTAACAATACTCTGTATGTTTTGATGAATATATTCAATAGGGTCTTCAACTGTAATAATATTGTGCTTGTACTGTTTATTAATCCTATCAATTATAGCTGCCAAAGTAGTAGACTTACCACTTCCTGTAGTTCCGGTAACCAATACTAAACCATTTCTGAGATCCGGCAGGTTAAAAACCGATTGGGGTAACCCTAGACTTTTCAAGTAAAGGTATATTGTCTGCCAGGCTACGGAAAACACTGGTAATAGCACCCCTTTGATAATAGGCATTAATCCTGAAGCGGCCGATTGAATCAAAGGCTATGGCTAGATCTACAGAAAGACTGCTTTCTAAAGTATGAACTTGCTGAGGTGTAAGGACTTGATACAGAAGGTTCTTACTGGACTCCGGGCATAAAAGCCCAGCAAAGTCCATAGCTTCCAGCTTCCCATTTACTCTTAGCATAGGATGCGCATTGGTTGTCAGATGAAGGTCAGAACCGTTTAGTTTTTTTGTTTGATGCAACAAATCTTCAATGCGGAGCATTTTACCACCCTTTCTTATATTAAAATTTTCATAGTAATTTCAAAGTTATCTGTTTCTTCAATTGCTTTTATTTCAATATGTTCAATCACTGTACTCCAGTGCATCTCTTTCAGTTCCTTAATAAACCTGATTAAACTAAGATGATTTCCTTCTAAAACCATTTTATATTCTTGCCAGCTAAAATGCTTCTTTCCGCTTTCTTCCTCTGGTGTATTATTTTCATCTTCTTTAGTGTTTCTATTAGACCTAGTGTTTTTAGCCGGCTTAGCAGTTTCAACCTTTGGAGGTTGAAAAACCTGCTCTTTTATCTTTAGTCCGCTGGCTAATGAATGACTGGTAATTTCATTCAACACCTCACTGCCAATTGACTCTGTGATAGCTTTTCTACTGTTTAAAACTTCTGAGTACTGATTTGAAATCTCTTGTAAATTATGTCTTTCTTCATTTAATGTATCAGAAATTCTTTTTGTGTTAGGCGGTTCTCCTAAGCCTAAAATTTCCTCTTCAAGGCTTACTATCTCTGTTTGTATATTTTTATAATCATTCATTTTAGGATCGTATATTTTAGAAAAATATACATATAAGCTTCCTGCCAATGCAATAGCTATGAGTAAAAACTTTTCTGCTTTTGTAAGTTTACGTTTCAAGGCTCTTCAGTCCCTTCCTCCATACTTTCAAACATAAATACCAGTTGAAAAAAATATACATCTCTAATTTCAACAACTTCTTGAAAATTATCTTCTTCCAAGAAATCCTCTTCAAAAAAGAAAAGTTCTTCCCAATCAGTTTTAGGAGTATTGTTTTTGGGGATAATCGTCTTTTTAGTATTCTCTTCTTTTTTTTCCTCTCGAAGAATACCTAATACCTTAACATAATTGCACCAACTCTCCCCTTGTAGCTTTAACAGCAAAGTATACACAGCAGTAGGATCGAAACTGGCTCCTTTGATTTCCCATGCTCCCTCTATCTGAAGAGGATTAATTTCTAACAGTTTTAGGTCTAAAGGAGAATAACTGTGTAATGCAGTAAAAAAGTATTCCAGTTCCTGTTTTCTTTCTCTTGAATCATTAGTTAAAAAATTTATTTTATTGCTAATTTCTTCCTTTGACTTCCTTAAGTCTTCTGTTTCCTTTCTAAGACCAGCATATCGGTCTATTGAACTCTTAATGTTATCCCTTTCTAAGTTTAAAGTCTCTCTCCGAGCCACTGCTTGTTTCGTTTGGTAGCCTATAAACAAGTAGTGGATTAGAAAAAAAGCGATAAAGACCAGCATCACTGCAATAGGAAAAATGTGAATCCTATCCTTGAATAGTTTGTATAGGTCTATTCTATCGTCAACGCCTATGGTTCTTCGCTTAATATGTAGTTCCCTTAGCGCAGCACCGACAATAGCTACAAACTCTGGAATATTTTCTCCGCTTTCAGCCTGCATTTGAAATACTTCAGCTCTGCCCTTGAACTTATTCTCAAAGTGTTGAATACTTCTTGGATCCAATTCCTTAGAGCAGCTGATGATAAATCTTTGTTCAGAAAACTTTAAGTCTTCTATAAACTCATCAATAGATAGTTCTATTTCCATAATTTCGGAATAACCTTTAGAATCCTGTGAAATAGCTAAATCTACAGGAAAGGTAACAATATTACTGATTTGCCCTTTATTTACATGAGCAATTTTTATGGCATCTTTATTTATATTCAAAAAAGTAAATTCTTTTTCCCTTTCAGCATACATTACCCCTGCAGGAAAACAAGCATCTACAGGATAAACTTTTTTCAGTTTCAGGTCACACTCTTTACAAACTTCTTTATAAGCCTGATAATCTTCAGCACCCAGCATAGATACCCATACTTGCCTTTGTGACTCATCTGTTTCAACTCCGGGTTCATAACCTATCAGACTTTCTACTACAGGAATTGTTACATAAGGTTCTGCTTCCCACCGTATAGCTTCTTTTAGTTGATAAGGCCTTAATTTTTTTAATCTTTTCTTATCCATCGATATTTCCACCATATTGGTGGCAGGACTTATCAATACTACGTCCTTCGGACATTTCCCGATCCTTGTAATAATTGCTGATAATTCTGCAGCAGATAAATAATCTCCTATTTCTGTCCGTTCAACAGTGAGATACTCACTGATACTAAAACCGCGGACTCTTCTTTTTACAACCGCTGCCCGTAATACTTGTTCATCAATTTCTACCACTAATACAGAGAGCAATGCCGTCCCCCCTTTTTTTGCAAAATATGTGTTTACTGTTGTCTCTGCTATTCATCTTCTTCTGGTGGATCTACCTCATCTGGTGGTCTTTTGATATAAAAGTTTAATCTCTCCTTTGTTGGAGACTGCGTCCCACCAATACCAATAAAAATGTCTATTTCTCTTTTTTCTCCTTCTATTATTATTTCAAAATTTCTCTTTCCGCAGACGACATCTTCCACCTGTAAGTTAATACCATGATATCCTGGGCCTGTTTCACTACGGCCAGGAACAGTGATTACTTTTTCTTTACTACCCTTAGGTTTATGATGCAATTTCACAGTAATTTCTTTTGGATCATAGGATTCATTATATATATTCCCTCTTACAGTTATTGTGCCAACCTTCCATTCACTTTTATCTATATATCTTGCTATGTCATCATTATCATCTGCATCTAAATCTACTTTACCATCAGCACCACCGCTTATAATGATAAGTCTGTTTTCATTTTCATTTAATTCAAAGTGTATAGGTTTACCCCATGCATCCCTTAAAACATCTATGGGTTTTTGTATATAAGGTCCCCTCCATTCAAATCCTTGTCCTGCTCCTTCTTTTATTTTCCATAAGTCCTGAGGTTGTTGGTATTCTGTGATACCATCAGAACTAGATATATTTGTAAAAGTAGGCCAATCCCCCATATCGCCTAGATACCCTCCTACAATTCTTCTTCCTGAAGCATCAAAGGCATCTGCTCCCAAAAAAGCTTCTCGTACTCTTTCAAGGATTTTTATAGTATCCTCGATCTTCTTTTTATCCATCATTGCAATATCGCCGCTCTTCCATTCATAATCAAAAATATCTATATACAGGTCATCTTCTGTATCAATATTGCCATCAATACCGGGACTGGTTATTCTCAAATATTCGTTACCATCTGAATTTCTATCTATTTCGAAATATATTTCATTATTCCAAGCGTCTCTAATAAGTTGATTTCCTCCTATTCCCCATGGTTCGGTTATATAAGGACCTTTCCAGAGAGGATCAGTTTTCTTCTTCCACAAATAAATTGGCTGGCCGTATAATTCCTCATAGTCATTTTCAAGGAACTCTATCCAGCTGGGATCATCAAAATCATCATCCCAATAATACAGTTTGGGCCAATCTCCTATATCTCCTATATATCCTCCTACATTTTTTCTCCCCATGGCATCTATTGCATCTACTCTTCCTATAATAGCTCTCCTTAACTCTTGAAGTATTTCCATGGTCTCTTCTTCCTTGCCTATGTTTCTTGGTTCGTACCATTCGTTAGGTGTAATTTTAATCACAATGTTATCTTTATTCCCTTTTCCCTCAGGATTTACAGCATCTTTATCATAATGAGTGTCCCCAATGCTAGGGTCAGGCAAAATTATCTCACCATCTGCTCCGGCGCTGATCATCAACAGACTGGTTTCATTGCCACTGCCTTCCTTAATAAAGTAAAGAGCTTCCCCCCATGCATCACTCAGCTTGCCTCCAACATGCCTCTGCTGAAATCTTTTCTTATCCTCTTCATCTAATCCATCCAACCTATCCAGTGCAGACTTTTTTAACTCCTCCAATAGATTTTTTGTATCATCGGGAAAAGGATCTTCCCTGGGATAATCAATATAAGGACCCAACCATCTGCTATAATCAGGAACATCCTCCGCCAAATCAGGATCTCCTAGAGATAATCCTGCTTCCCAGAGACCTCTGGGCTGTCCTTTGCCTATTTCTACTTCTTCTTTATCCTCGTCCCAGTCCCAACGTAGGCCTTCTTTATTCCAAATAGGTTCGTAGAGTTTGGGAAGTGTATTCATATCCCTTACATACCCTCCAATTACCCGTATTCCCTCTCTGTCATAAACATTTTGAGGCCCGATAATAGCAGTGCGAATGTTCTCCAGAATCTCATAGGTAGCCTCCGTTCGCTGAGCTAAGTTATACCATTCCCTATGCTTGATTTCTAAAACAATGTTATCTTCATTTTCCTTATCAGCATTCTGATTATATTTTTCTCCGGGATCAGGTAAAACTATTTTACCACTAGGACCAGCACTGATCATCAAAAGACTGGGACCTTCTGCCGTATCCTGCTTAATAAAATACAGGACTCTTCCCCAGGCATCACTCAGCTTACCTTCAACATACCGCTGTTCAAACCTTCCCTTATCATCCGGATCTAAATCATCCAGTTCATCTACTCCTTTAAGTTGTTTTTCCAGTTCTTTTGTGTTTTCGGGATAGGGATCCTTCGGGTAGTAAAGATAAGGTCCCTTCCAACTGCTGTAGTCAGGAGCATCCTCTGTCAAATCAGTGCTTCCCAAAGACCGTCCTTCTTCCCAGAGGCCTCGAGGCTGTCCTCTACCGTTGACTACTTCTTCATCATCATCCTTCCATTTCCAGACTTTGTTAGTATTATCCCATTCAGCTTCATATAGTTTGGGGAATGCATCCATATCTTTCACATAGCCGCCAATGATCCGGATTCCTTCACTGTCAAAAACATTTGGAGTCCCGATAATGGCGGTACGGATATTTCTCAGAATTTCATGAGTGTCTTTAGTTTTTTGGGTGTTATTCATATGTCCGATAAAAGGCACTATCATTGCCGCTAGAAAGCTCATGATGCTGAGGACAACAATTATCTCCAATAGTGTAAAACCGCCTTTCATGTAATTTTTTTGTGTTTTTTCTGTCATCCCCTTTAACAACATGGACATTTCCCCTCCCCTTTTTAAGAGACCGCATTAAAGTTTTCCAGATCCATTTCTCTGATCATGGAAGTTTCCAAGGTTTTTTTACCGACACTGCTTCTGGCAAGAGACAGTCCCAGTACAATCCAGAACAAAGGCATCAGATGAATTCCTTCATAATGAAACAGTCCTTGTACAAGATAAACAATAATCATTGCTGCTAATTCATCCCCACTTCCCCTTACTAAAACATATCCTATAAAAAACACGTAAGTTGCCAAAGCAAAAATGCCTAAAGTAACAGCTATTTCCAAATACATACTGGGAGATTTTTCCATAAAAGATGAGGACAACATCCTTCTTACATGATAAAGGTGGTCAGGACCTATGCCAAAAGACCAACTGTTGGTGAAGAATTCCAGCGTCTTTTTCCACAGCTTTATCTGAGCAAGAGGAGCTTTTATACCTACCTTGCTTTGCAAATCTAAATATATATTACCAACTGCAAAAATCAATGTAATTGCCGATAAAGTTCCCCCTAAAATAAACCAATGCTTTTTTTGCCCACGGGAGAAATACTGCACTGCAATAAATAACCCTCCCACAGCACCTCCTAACCAAGCCCCCCAGGTAAAACTCACCAAAAGGCCTCCATAGATTACAGCAGCTGCTGCCAGCCACAAAAAACGTTCTTCAGAAGTAATATACAGATAAAAGGCTGCCGGCAACATAAAGGCTGCATAAGTACCGTAATAATCTGGGTTACCCATTGTGCCGTAAGCTGTCATCCCCTTGTGAAAAGCATCCTGAGGCACCAGATTCACCCCTAAAACCTGAAGCATCGTCAACAAGGAAACAAAGGCTGCCACAGCCACCATAGGGGGGATCAGTCTAATGCCCCAGTCTTCTCGGCAAGCCAAAAGAAATAAAATAATGCAAAAAATATAAGAAAAAAAGCCTGTATAGAAAAAAGGCGCTCCCATCCATGCCGTTAGAGGATATGCCCCCAGTGAAGAAGCTATTAGAGCAAAAAAGAGAAAGACTCCTATAGGAATGAAAGCCCGGTGTCTGATACCAGTTTTTTCTTTCAGCAAGATAGCTAAGGCAAATATGGACATCACAGCTAAGGTCATATATCGGGGTGCATAATAATAATCCAGAGGATAATCCGGTAAAAATGGTAATTTAATTTGTAGGGGAACCACCATCAGAGGATACATCACCCCCATGAATAAAAGAAGAAGAAAACCAGAACCCATTTGCCGGTATCTACTCCACAAAGTCTTTAAAATTACAGTCAAAGCCCACCACCTCCATGCTTGTTTTTTTATAAATAAAACAGGGGGATGGGTGCCGCACCCACACCCCTGTTATGAAAGCAGATTATTGAATCGTCCAAACAGTTGGTACTGTTCCTACTACATCACCCTCTGGGCAGAAGGTAGAGAACTGAAAAGCTTCCTGTACTTCAAATATATTGATATCTTTCTCTTGTCCAGTTTCAGATATTACAGTAATTTCATCTAATGCATCAGTTATTGGATCTCCTGAAACAGGATCAGTTAAACTATCTACAGTAGCCGCTAATCTAGGTAGAACGATGCTATAGTTGCCAAAAGCAAAATGATTTTCTCTTCTGATGGCATTAGGGCAAAGACCAGCAATTTCAATTTGACCGCTTGTTACCAGTTCACTATCAGGACCAACCCCTAAAATAATACGGTATGCTAAGTCTGGGTTACGATATTCTGCACCAGACACTAAACTATCAAAATCCCAAGCAGTACCATCAAATCCTGCTGCCACCATAAGTACGGCAAGATCTTCTGCAACTTCTGCTCTTTCCATATGTGTTCCATGAGTATCATCTCTACGATGATCCCCATCAACCGTTTTAGAAAGGTTAAGGTTGCGTACATGGCTGATACCCATAGCTCTGATTTCAGCTGCCTCTTCGTCACTTAAGTAGTGAATTTTTGCTTGAAGAGAATCTTCAATCTCATGAGATAAGTCTTCTTTTCCGTTTGTTGCATCTGAATCGTCATATTGTACCTCATAAACTCCATCAGCAGTTTCTGCAATTAAGTTAATCAAGTCGTTAGGAAGTTGACCTGTCCTCTCAACAAAAGCCGCCGTCACCTGCCGTAATCTTGTCTGGTTGTTGTCACAAATAGTATCTGCCGCTCCTGCACCAGCTCCCGCTAGACGAGGAGCAATCATAGCTGCTAAAAAGCCCATGATAGCAATTACGATGATTAATTCAAGTAATGTAAAACCTCCGTTACCCTTTAAACCCATTAATAACTTTCTTAATTTCTTTTTCATAGATACAAAAAAACCCCTTTCTAAGAATTAGTTTTCTCAGAAGGGTTCACCCGCAGAACCGCCTTCAATTTTAAAATTTTTTCCTCATGACTGATTAATAATTGACTTAAAATACCTTCTTCATTATAACTTCAGGTACCAGACCCGACAGTTTTCCCTCTTATACCTCGTCCACATCACCCCCCTTATTAGATTAAATCGTCCATCCACAGAACCATTTTAAAGTTGGATAATATTTTTCTTTTCAGATGCTTTAATCTGACAAAGAAAGTAAGCTGGTTTTACAACAACTTAAAGAACAGCCTTCTTATTCAGGCTTTCCGGAATCCAGTCTACTACGTAACGATACTGCTTTCCGCAATGGATAATAACTTCTTTTTGTCCCTTTTTTAGAATTCTCATCTCAATTTTCAATTCCCCGTAGCCTTCGTGATAGAATAGAGACTCATACAGCTGTCGCACTTTTTCTAAAACCAATTGATTTTTATCCAACATACCCCCTCCTCATAAAAGTGTACTGGTTTCTGATTGAATTGATAAAAACACCTAGTTGATTTGATTATGAATTTCATTCTCATAAACATATTAGCACGCTTTCCTATTTATGTCAATATTTTCTTAATTTTTTCTTAATTTTTTATTTTCAATAATAATTATTGGGATTTCTTTATTTGCTAATGATTATTATAGGATTTTGGTGGGAATAAATATAATAAGTTGTGTTGCAAAATTGTAAGTTCAGTATTCACATAAATTTCTCGATAAATGTCCTTAGAGGAGAGAATCCTATGAATATTTTTTGGAGATGGATAAAAATTTTTGGTCTGTTAAATCTACTAGATTATATATCTACAATGATGGGTATAAGCATGGGGGCTGTAGAAATAAATTCTTTTGCAAACTATTTTATACAAAAAGATTCTCTTTTTCATTTCAAAGTAGTAGGCTTTGTATTATTGGCTGTATTCCTTTACAAAATTGCAAAAAGAAGTCTGACAGACTGTGAAAAAACAACCAGACTATTGAAATACGGTTCTTTAGTCTACACATTAATTGTATTGAATAATTTTATGGTATATTACATTCAGTTTTTAGCTCAATAGGACAATATGAACAATCGTATCAGAGCTAAGACTCATTGAATTGTACTGTATTTCAAGATATCTTAAAGAAAGTTTATAAATCATTTATACAACAAAAAAGCCGGCAAAACTGCTCCTTGCAGTCTTGTCGGTTAAATTTTTTTGAGGGGTTCATGAACTTTTTATTTACTATTTTTTTCAGCGTGATATAATGATAATAAGTATCAATTAATAATGAAGCTAAGGGGGGAGTACTGTTGGGACGTAAAGAAAAAACATTTGTATTAATGATTGTATTAGCTTTAGTAATTGGAGTTTTGGCTAAACCTTATCTCTTTACTACAAAAAAAACCTTTCATGTAACTGAACAACCATATCAGACCTATCAAGAGGCATTGTCCGCTGGAAAACCTGTTTTTCTAGAGTTTTATGCTGTCTGGTGACCTGCCTGTGTGTCAATGGAGCCCGTGATTTTGGCTCTAGAGGAGAAGTATGATGATGAAGTAGCTTTTATTATCGTCGATGTAGATCATCCCCAAAGCGAAAAACTCATAGAAGCCTTTAATGTCAGTTCTATTCCTGTTTTCTTCTATATTGACCCAAAAGGCAACATCGTAGGTAATGATATTGGCAGCAAATCTTTTAAACATATGGAAGAAAGAATTTTGAAGGATTTGCTTGGTAAGAAAAAGTAAGTGTCAAGGGAGGCGTTATATTTGGATATTTTTTTTACAGAAACAATATCGCAAATAATAGCTGGTAAATCAATATTAACAATATTGATGGTTTTTGGAGGTGGGTTCGTAACCAGTATCAGCCCCTGCCTCCTGTCCATGCTGCCGGTTATGGTGGGTTACATAGGTGGTTATGATGATCATGCCACCAGAACTAGAGGCTTTAGCTTGTCTTTTGTCTTTGTTCTGGGTCTAGCAACGACTTTTGCCATTTTAGGACTGGCTGCAGCCTCTTTGGGTCTTGTATTCGGTCAGATTGGTGCAATCTGGTATTATATACTGTCTGCAATAGCAATTATTATGGGTTTAAACCTGTTTGGTGTGATTAGCTTTAAAATGCCCGGTCTAAAAAAGATGCCCCTTAAACTCAATGGTTACTCAGGGGCTTATCTAATGGGACTTTTTTTTGGTCTGGTAGCCTCTCCCTGTGCTACTCCCGTACTTGCAGTAGTCATAACTTATGTAGCCCTGCAAAGAGAATTAGCTTATGGTAGTTTTTTACTTTTTGTTTACGGACTAGGCCATGGACTTCCTTTGATTATAGCAGGCACCTTTACTGCTCTGTTAAAAAAGCTGCCTATAGTACAATATTATACACAATATGTTCACTATTTCAGCGGAGGAATATTAATCTTCCTAGGGCTGTATTTGCTAAGCCGTGTAAGTTGGTAATTAGCTATATAAATATACACTAACATCACTCCTTTGTTTAGGGTCATTGTGTACATCTATTCCTCATTTATTTTGCAGATTATTACTTCAGTTTTTACTAACTATTCATTAGCGTTAACTTAAGCCATAATTTGTCATCCTGTGTGAAGCGAAGCGGAGTCGAAGGATCTTAATGTTAGTAAAATGACAGTTCGAGAGAATTTTGGTAATAATTGTATTAAGTTAACACCTATGATTACTATTTAAAAAGTACAATACCATAGAAAAGTATAGACAACAACGAAACTTTATGATATTGTATCTTTAATGATAACGATAATTATTATCAATTTGTAGAGAAGGGAGTGACTTCAATTATGAAAGTATTTTTAAATTTTTTCCTAGGTATTGTTTCATACTTCAAGAAAAAAAATGTCAACACTTGTGATTGTTCCGACTGCCTTTGTCATCAACCAGAAGGCTGTGGCTGCAAAGAAAATAAATAACATAAATATCATCATGTGGATAATATTAATGACTAAAAGCAATTTACATACAATCAAAAAACCAGCTACATCAATATATAGCTGGTTTTTTCTTTTCTTTATGCTTCAAGACTTTTACTTCTTTGTGCAAAAACTATGAAATGCCATAAAAATCTGCATAAGACCTAAAATACAGTAGAAGTGTATTAGAGTAAGTCTATTCCCTTGGTAAATTAATTTGATCATATTCATGACAGATTTCTGCTTTTTGTTGTCCTTTTCTAAGAAGATGAAATTCTTTTTTTACCAATACAAGCACCCAAATAGTTATAACTACATCGATGAAAAAAGCACCATAATACACCCATTGAATACCAAACTGTTTTGGAAGGATCAGCATCACAGGTATATAGAAAATCACTTGTCTTGCAATCCCTATCATTGCGGCTGGCTTCCCTTTATTGATAGCAGGATAGAATGTCATCATCATAAATATAACAGGTAATATAGGCAAGAGTGCCATAAAAATTCTAAAGTAAAATAAACTGACGGCATCAAATATTCTATTTGGAAACATTAAGCCTAATGGAATTTCCGGTATGATCATAAAAATTAACCAAAAGGGCAACATCATCAAGGTACTGGCTACTGCAAATATTTTAAAGCTGCTGATGACACGAAGATTATTTTTTGCACCATAATTAATGCCGATAACAGGCTGCAATGCCCGCATCAATCCAAAGATTGGTGTCAGCAATAAAGTAAATATTCTATATATAGCACCATAAAGAGCTAAATCATAAGTACTGCCATATCTGGATAAAGCATTAAAAACCACTACAGCCTGCACAAGACTCATAACACTCATAATTAAAGATGGCATTCCCATGGAAAAAATATCCTTGATCATCTTTTTATCTCTAAAAAATTTAAAAGGATGGGCTTCAAAGGATGCTTTGCCTTTTGCAAAATAGATAAAACCCGCAGCTGTATATACAAACATACCCAGGTTTGTCCCCCAAGCTGCTCCTGCAACCCCCATGTCCATCACTACGATCAAAATATAATTGGCTATAATATTCACCACAAGCCCTAGTGCCATAATTACCGCTGCTGTTTTCATTTTTCCCTCGGCACGAACAATCATATTTCCTGCTAAACCATACACCCAGAATAATGCCCCTATGACAGTGATTTGAAAATAAGTTCTACCTATCTCTAATGTATCACCTACACCCCCCATTACTTTAACCAGAGGTGTTGTCAATAACAATGCAAGGATTACGTAGATCACTGTTATAACAATGGATAGATAGTTTACATTACCTAGTATCTTTTTCTGAGTCTCTTTGTCCTTTGCTCCTAAGGCGATGCTAAGGGCTGATCCTGCACCAACACCTATTAGAGAGCCTAATCCAAGGGTGATTTGAGACAATGGATAGGCTATGGAAACTCCTGCTAATGCTGTTTCTCCTACAAATCTTCCTACAAATATGGCATCAAATACTGAATTCAGTCCATATAATACCATTGCAATCACTGCCGGCCATGAAACGCTATACATTACCTTCCATAAATTATCTGAAAGAATCATTTGTTTCTGTTTATCCTTTTCATGTAATTTTGTTTCCAATTAGCATCACTCCTTAATTAAATACTTTACTGGTTTAAGACTTCTCGATCTTCAACCTTCACCTCTGTATTTATGATACCTGCACCCTCCAGCCTGAGGCTTGCTGCTGAATACGCCACAGATGATGGTACAATCCTTGTTTTTCCAATAACGCTTCATGTGTTCCTTCCTCCAGAATCTTTCCCTTCTCTAATACAATGATTTTATCTGCTGCTTTTATGGTTTTCAGTCGATGGGCAATGATAATCACCGTCTTATTCTTCACCAAAGCATTAATGGCTCCTTGAACCTGTGTTTCGTTTTCTGGATCAAGGGATGCAGTGGCTTCGTCAAGGAGTACAATAGGAGCATCCTTTAAAAGGGCTCTGGCAATAGATATCCGCTGTTTTTCTCCCCCTGAAAGGGTGCATCCCCCTTCTCCCACGGGTGTATCATAACCTTGAGGCAGCTTCATGATAAAGTCATGGCAGCAGGCCTGTTTTGCCGCCCATTCAATTTCCTGCTGGGAGGCATTGTTTTTTCCAACGCTGATGTTATTGCGAATGGTATCCTTGAAAAGATACACATCCTGAAATACCATGGAAATCCGTGTCAGCAGCTTTTCAGGGTCGACCTCTTTGATATCCTCTCCATTAATCAACACCCTGCCCTCCTGTACGTCCCAAAATCTTGCAATAAGACGGGTTATTGTGCTCTTTCCACTTCCGGAAGGTCCCACTAAAGCTGTAATACTCTTGGGAGGAATAGAAAAGGATACATTTTTAAGGACATCAGTGTTGTCATAAGCAAAAGTAACATCCTGGAATTCAATAGAATTTCCCTCAGGAGGATTTTTTTCTCCTGACAGAGGTTTTTCATGACGAATCTGCATGATACGCTCTGCGCTTAAAACCGAATAACGTATTTCAGCATAGTTGATAAACACCATCGTCAAAGGTTCGAATACACGGGTACCCAATAGTAAAAACACAAGAAATATAGGTAAGGTAAGCTGACCCCCTACAAGAAGAAACGTCCCCGTAAAAATCATCAGGGTAAGACCTGCCCGCATCAATGCTATTGCCACCATCATCACAGGACCAATGATGCCCTCCAGCCGGATCGACTCCCTCATTAAACGTGCAAAAGCTTCCTGAAGCCGCTGGAACCCCTCACCGCTAAGGTTATGAGATTTAACCTCCCTCATACCAAGCAGGTATTCCTGCAATCGACTGGCACTGTCCACCTTGGCTTTCACATGATTTTTGCCAAGCCTCAATTGAAGTCCCGTTGAAAGCCATACAATCAAAATAGAGAAGGGTAAAGCGATAAACATAGCAATGGCCATTTGCCAGTTGATAAATAGCAATGCAATAAAAGCTATGATAGGAAAGGCTGTAGCACTGACTAACTGTGGCACATAGTGAGAAATGGTGGTTTCCACAGTTGCATAATCTCCCAGCATCATGGTAGTAAGATCCCCTGGGTCTCGACTGCCCAAAAAACCTAGAGATAGTTTACGGAGATGTTCTGCAAGGGCAGCTCGACCATTGGCGGAGGCATCGTATGCCGCAGTAAATGTTTTACTGTAGGCAAAGCCAGAAATCAAATACTGTACCACCGTCCATCCTATCAACATGCCGCATACTCTCCATAATCTTTCAATATTTAGCGGTATTTCAGGATTTACAAAGGAGAAATATAGGGTGTTAATTACATCAAAAATAAGAGCCGCCGGTACTATTTTACAAATCCCCTCTAAAAAAGAAGCAAAGCAAGGCATGACAAGTGCTTTAGGATTGCCACTGGATATATTATAAAAAAAATTTTTCATTATATATTCACCGCCTTTGATTTATTTTTTTTAGAAAATTCCCATGCTCCTGCATCTATATGGGCCTCCCACATACGGAGGTAGAGTCCTTTTTGTTGGATTAATTCATCATGTCTGCCGGAAGCCATAATCTGCCCACCATCCACCACAAGAATCTGTTGAGCCTCACGGATTGTAGATAATCTATGGGCGATGATGATGACTGTTTTCCCTTTGATAAGGGCACTTAATCCCTCTTGTATTTTTGTTTCGTTTTCCGCATCGGTAAAGGCAGTGGCTTCGTCCAGTACTAAGATGGGAGCATTTTTTAAAATTGCTCGGGCAATCGCAATCCTCTGTGCTTCTCCACCTGAAAGATAAGTGCCTCCCTCTCCGATTTTGGTCTGATAGCCTTGTGGCAACGCTTGAATAAATTCGTGGCAGCAGGCTGCCTTTGCTGCTTGAATAAGCTCAGCATGGGTAGCATTTGTCTTGCCCATACGAATATTTTCTTCAATCGTATCATAGAAAAGATGTACATCCTGAAATACGAAGGAGACAATCTCCATCAATTTCTTCGTACCTATATCCTTTATATCAACACCACCGATACGAATACTGCCAGAGGTGACATCCCAAAATCGAGGGATTAAATTGGCGATGGTGGATTTTCCACTGCCAGAGGGTCCCACTAAAGCGGTTATTTCCTTCTCTTTTGCAATAAAAGATACACAGGTCAGTGCTTCTGTACGGGTTGCAGCATCTTTATTGTCATAGGTGAAACTTACATTGTCAAATTCTATATTATGATCCTTAGGGGTTTTCAAAATTAACGGTTCTGTGATGGGTTTTTGCGCAAAAATTTCATCAATTCTCTCCACACCCTCTGAGATAAGCCGCATATTTCCACCTAAATACATAAGCTTCATCATTGGCACAGATAAGCCTGGTGCCAATACAAGAAAGAGCATTAATGTCAATGCAAAGGCTTGATGATCCGGCTGACCACTAAGCAGCAGGATCCCTACTGGAAGAATGAAGGAAAAAAGCGATGCAAGAATCGTCATAAAGATGATGTAGGGTCGTTTGCAAAACTTAGTGTATTTTACTGCCCAATCTCGATAGCCGTTAATGGCGTTGTGAAAACTCAAGAAGGTATCTACTGTAAGACCAAACACTTTGATGGCAGACATTCCCCTCACATACTGGACACCTGCGGCATTCATTTGCTCTAGCGCATCATGATAATGCTTGATAGCAAGGTTTCCTTCTTTACCATAAAACACAATTGATTGCAATAGATAGGCAGTCACAATTGGCACAGCGCAGGTCAGGGCCATACGCCACTCAAGAAGAAACATGCCAAATAGCATAATAAAAGGTAATGCTACCGCCCCTACGAAGTCGGGAAGCTGATGGGCAATAAAACCTTCTATTTTCTCTACGCTCATCTCCAGTGTTTTCTTTATAGCTCCTGAAGACTGGCGTGTATGATACCCCATGGGCAGCTTCGCCAAATGTTCTGCTAAACGAATTCTAAGATTATAAAGGATACGAAAGGCAGCGATGTGAGAGGCCATCAAACCTCCATATAAAAACAAAAGAGCACCTAAAAGAGACAATAGTGCCCGTAAGCCCCATTGACGAATGAGAAAAACATTGCTCAAAGCTGGATTCGCTGCATTGTTTAAAAGCTCTGCCACAATAAAATAAGTAGCTACAAAAGGAACAAACATCAGGAAAGTGCTTATGATTGACAATATACCCGAAAGCACCAGCAGACCTCGTTTCTCCCCTGCAATTTCTAACAAACGAGAAATACCTGTTTTTTTCTTTGTTACAATAGTATTATTCATTACCTTCACCTCGCATAGATATTGATATTCATTATCATATTTCTGTGATAAGAAAATCATATCTTATTTTCCTCTCCCCCTCTACGCCAAAAAGAAAAAATTTTATGCCAAAAAGGAATTAAGGAACAGAGAAGCTATTTCTTCACTGTTCCTAAGACAGATATTTTTATAAACTTTTACTGTATTCCGATGGGTTCATACCATATTTTTTTCTAAATTTTTCTGCAAAATGGCTGGCATCACTATACCCCACTGAAAGCGCTGTATCCATAACACTCAGCTTTTTATCCTCCATTAAAAAACGTGCTCGTTCTAATCTTTTATCAATAACATAGGCATGAACAGGCATACCAAACAATTCCTTGAATCCTGTTTTAAGCTTATATTCATTAAGATATACCAATCTTGCCAGCTTTCCTATGGTTGGTGGTGCTGTGATGCTTTCATCAAGAATCCTTTTGGCTTGATGAAGTGACTTTATATCAGATGAAGAGAGGTTGGATGAAGGATATAGATCTCCGTTTTCAAAGATAGATTCATTCATATAAACAGCAATCAATTCTAATATTTTCCCTTCAAGATATATTTTTTTTACCTGATCTCGATAAGGACAATGAATCATCTCATTTAGGATCAGCTTAATGTTAGCTGAAAATTTTCTCTTATAAAAGGAATAGTTTCTATAGTATCCTTCAAGGTGTTTTTTTCCCATATGATGAACAATACTTGTTATCATTTCAGGCTCCAACTGTATACCAAGACCACAAAACCGCTGTCCTGGATTATAGCTGCATATACTGTTTCCCTGGTTTCCATTGAAAATATAGCTTTCGCCGCACTTTAGCTCATACTCTTTTTTGTCCTCTTCTATTCTCCACTGAAGGGCTTCCCCTAAACAAAATGCAAGATAATAAGCAGGGTCACCTTGTCTTTCTCCCATGGTAATACCTTTGTAAAAAGTCATATCGGATATTTTTACTTCCATTGAAGGTTTGACAATAATTCTACGATAATAGCCTTTTCCCATTTCTTCAGGCATTTGCATTTCTTTTTGAAAGGAATCAGTTGTGTAGATACTGTTCAGCATGGCACATACAGGACAGTTTTTGTTTTTTGTATTAAAAACTTTATGTTTTTCAGATGCATTTTCTATCATCAACAAGAGCCTCCTAACAACATGATATTGATTATCACTATCATGTTAAGCAAAGTATATACCATTTTTAACCATTTTGCAATAATAAAATTAAGCATGCTCCTGTTAGCATCGTTTTTTTGCAAAAAAGAGAGTTGCCACTCGAGTGACGACTCTTTTACTCTAATAACTGGAAATTAAATGTATACCCTCATTTTATCTCAAGTAATGTCTTAGCAGGAAACGTTATTCTGTATAACTATATTCCAGAAGCCAAGAATATTCTCGGCCTCTTTGTATTGGTCTAACCTTTTTTTGTTCTGTTATTTATACACAATAGGATCTTCTAATTTTGCCTCTTCAAAACCCTTTAACCTTAACACACAGCTATCGCACACCCTACAAGCTTCTTCTTCTCCGTTATAACAACTGGTGGTTAAATGATAGGGAGCACCCAGCTGATGACCCAGTTCAATGGTTTCTGCTTTGCTTAGATGAATCAGGGGTGTTATAATTTTTATAGATTTTCCTTCAACACCTGCTGCTGTTCCAACATCCACTACTTTTTGAAAGGCTTCAATAAATTCTGGTCTACAATCAGGGTAGCCACTATAGTCTACTGCACTGACACCTATCACAATCGCCTCTGCTCCTATGACTTCTGCATAACCTAATGCATAACTTAAAAACAAAATATTCCTGGCTGGTACATAGGTAATAGGGATCTGGTGATCTCCTTTATAGGCTGGCACATCGATTGACATATCCGTCAGGGCACTACCTCCTACATTCTCCATAGAAATAATTTTATGTCCTTCTGCTCCATAGTAGTCAGCAATTTTTTTAGCTAGTGCTAGTTCTCTTTTATGCCTTTGGTTGTAATCAAAGGAAATTGGATATAGCTCATAGCCTTCATTTTTGGCAACCGCCATACAGGTTGTGCTATCTAAGCCTCCTGACAATAGTACTACTGCTTTTTTCATAAAGTTTCCTCCCCTAGTTTAGCCTATTTAATCATTAACCTCAAAGTTCACACTTTCATGATTATTATCTTAAACCCCTCTTTCTTCTGGGTCCCATAGTATTTTGTGAAGCTGTAATTGAAAACGTGCATCTATACCGTCCTCCAGCATCCACTGAACTATTTTTTTAGGATCAACCCTATTATAAATAGGCGAAAAAGTAATGATCCCTTGTTCATAATGTTGTCTTAAAAGATCCTTTGCCCACAAGTAATCTTGATGATCTCCTATGACGATTTTTATTTCATCATTTTCACGAAGATATTTAAAGTTACTTAAACAATTGTTTTCTGCCTCACCAGAGGAAGGGGTTTTTATATCCATGGTGAATCGGTGCTTCTCTCCAAGAGGAAATAGACGAATATCCACTGACCCATTTGTCTCAATATTTATTTCGTACTCCTTCAAGGCTGTTAAAAGTGTCTTTATTTCCTGCTGCAACAGAGGTTCTCCCCCCGTCAAACAAACTCTTTTATAACCATAAGAGGTTACTTTTTCAAGGACTTCCTCCATCGTCATTTCTTCCCCGTCTTCATAAGAATAGCTGGTATCGCAATAAAGACATCGCAGATTGCAGCCGGATAATCTAAGAAATACAGTAGGATAACCTGTAGAAATCCCCTCTCCTTGTATACTTAAAAATATCTCATTAACTTTCAACATCATATTGCTCCTTTTCTAAGGTAGCAAAACTTGTTGGCGTTTCCCATAAAACTATTTTTTGAAGCCAGTAACGCTCTTTTTTTAGCAAACCTTCTAATTTATTAAAGATCCATACGATCATGTTTTCACAGGTGGGATTGAAATCTAAAACTTCATTTAAATAACGATGATCTAAAGGTTTGATGACTTCTTTTTTTACGATTGCTTTTAACTCACTAAAATCTATCACCATCCCACAATCATCGGTCTTTCCCCGAACTGTAATCTCCAACTTATAGGTATGTCCATGCAAGTATTTACAGTCACCATCATAGTTTTCTAAGTGGTGAGCACTGTCAAAGGTAAAAGTTTTGGTTACGTCGATCAGTTTATTATACATGTCTTTCCTTCCTTTCTTTTATCATGCCTAAATAGCCACACCCTATTGCTCCATTTAGCTGGGGATACTGAGGAAGAAGGACTTCACCAAAATCCTCCTTCAAATAATGTATCATGGCATCATTCTGTGCTACCCCGCCGGTTAACACAAGGGTCTTGCTCCTTAATTTTTTCATTTGAGGTTTTATTCTCTGATAAAGAGAGTAATTAATCCCTGCTGCAAGCTCTGATATACCATGACCAATTGCAATCTGTCCGATCAATTCCGATTCCCCAAAAACAGCACAGGTGGTGTTTAAATGTACTGGATTTTTATAATGTTTTTTCAGCTCTTCCAAAGATATTTCTATAAGTGTTGCCATGTTTTCTAAGTATCTTCCACTAGAAGCAGCACACTTATCGTTTAAAATCATATCCACCATAATGCCATTTTCTACTTTTATCACTTTAAAATCCTGACCACCAATATCTAATAAGGTAAAATCCTTCAAGCCCGTCTGATAGATGCTGCCATAGACATGGGCCTTTAATTCATTGATAACTAAAGCATCTGCTACTTGAATATTGTTTCTACCATAACCAGTGCTGATGATTTTATCTGGCTGATGAAAACCTACGGAGGCAAGATCAATCTCTACTTTTCCATCTATCGTCATGCAATGATCTCTATAAAATTTCATTGTACTGATAATCTCACTTTTCAGTATTTTTTCATCCTCAAAAAGCACCATTTTCACTGAACGACTTCCTATATCTATGCCTAATATCCTCATTATTTCACTCCTTTAAATCCTTTAGCATATCAAGAAAGGATTCTATCCTTAATTTTGTACGGGCATCTGCCTTTCCTGGCAAATCCCCTTCAATCGTTAATATAGGAAGATCCAGCTCCTTTTTTATAACAATATCTTCAATACCTCGATGACAAAAGCTTTGGGTATAGTGAATCATTCCATCCAATTTTCTTTCTATGATGGCTGTCTTTATATCTCTTAAACGAGTTTGTAAATCATAAGGATAGGTAAAGTTTAAATACATCTGATGGATATCCACATCTACATTATTCTCCGCCATAGTAAAGGCTTTTTGCACTTCATTATAGACAACCCTGCCTTGGTTGTTTTCTATCAGTGTATAGAGATCCTCCACAATTGGAGGAACGCCAATATAACCTAGTCTAACCTCTTTATCCTCAAAGGGAGTTCTTTTTTCTATACTGCCAATCACCTTCTCAAGGTCTACTAAAAACTGCTGTGGGTCACCATTAAAATCACTACAGGAAACCTGCCATAAATGATTTTCAAAACCCGTTGCTTTATTATATTTCCAGGTTAATTCATCTAAATATTTTACTCGTTGACGTATGGGATATAGCTTTCTTTTAATCTCCTCTACTGCTTCTATATTAACCTGAAAATGCCTCATTAAACCATCAACTGCCTGCAGCATTTCTTCATATTGACGTTTTTGTGGGAAACCAAAAGAAATTACATCAATGCCTTTTGATTGCCATACTTCAATGAGGGATTTTGTATTAGAACAATCCCCTTCAGTTACACCAATAATAGTGTCTATCTCTTCAGCTATAGCAGTAGCATATAGCCCCTTAATCCATGCACAAATATTTCTAGGAAAACCATCTATTTCTGCGGCTTCTATTAGGTCCAATGCCTTACCACTGGTAACGAAAATATTATTTAAGTCTACAGGTCTTACCCCTGCTGCCAGCAGTATTTCTACCGGCACTGTTGTCGTCAATCCTACCCTTTTCATCTTAATCTCCCTTTCAGCAAAAACTATCTCACATAAGCCTTTATTCTGGAATTTTAATAACCTAAATGTACAATTTGACTCTTCATTAGGCAATTGAGAATGTAAATATAATTCTTAGTCTACTTAAATTCATAAATATATATTAACAATAGACAAAATATTTAAACAAATGGAAAAAGGCCACCTAAAATAGGCAGCCTCAATAAACATATACAAAAAATAACCGGTACAAAAAAAGAAGTAATTCTTTAGTTTTGTGCCTTAGTTTTGTTTAGGGACAGGAGGCTTTCGAACTGTCCACTAATAATTTATCATAATGGCGTGATAAATACAAGGGTTCACTTTTCTATTGTTGTGTAAAATAAAGATAGTATCAACCCTTGCTATCCACAGTTTGCTTTTTAAAACTATAGATAATGAAAATAACAAAAGGTATAATAATGAAGTTTATTAGAGCGATATAGGTATAGTAATTTAAAAATCTAAACAATACAAATAGATTGTTTCCTGCAAGATAAGCACCAATCCCTACAGCTCCACTGATCATTATAATCATATATTTATGTCTCAGTTTAAGGGCTGATAAGACTTTTATCAAGGCATAAAAAGTGACGATATAGCGAATATACCACCCTCCTACGATTTGAAGCATGACATAAAGTTCTCCCGCCTCTATAAACCTGAGTTTGCTTATCATTTGTGTCTGCAATAATTTTGGATAAGGAATTGAATTCACTCGAGTAATTTCAAAGGTCATTAAGGTGCCTGTAATAGATACAATCAACATCTGTATCACAAAAAGCATCCCCAATGTTGCATGTAAAAATAATTTTCTTTTATCTTTAATTTCTGTTAAATAGGGGAATATTATTGTTAAACTTCCATAAAGCCCTAATGTCTGTAGAATGGATAAAAGAAAACCTGTTGTAATCCCCTCACGAAAAATAGGAAATAATAATCTGGAATCTTTGTATTCGGAGGTTAACATCCCTAGATTAATTCCAGCAAGGTTAATCAATGTGATACCTATCAGTGTAATGGTTACAATGGATACGATGTCTCGTGAAGCACTATAGGCTGCTGGAATAACAAAGAATAAAATAAAAAACCACACCGGAGTTTCCAACAACATATTAGTATGCATGGAACTGGCTTCTACAGCTGCTGATTCTACTAGGGTGATAAAAAGTGTAACAGCAAATAAAAATAGAAGTAGATTTCCTGCCTTGTGACCAAGGGCTTGACGGTATATGCTAATAAAATCATAGTTATTGCTCTTTTCACAAACCTTCAAAAAAAACATAAGGTACAGCAATATCATTATGGAAGAAATAATCACTGCAATCCAGCTTTCTCGACCCCCATTGATGGTAAAAACCTTTGGATATGTTTTTTGTGATACAATCGTAACCGCAAGTATAAGAAAAGCAAAGTGTTTTGTATTAAATTTATTCATAAAAACAACCTTTCTCTTTGAAGTAAATGGTTGGTAAATATTTAATGAGTATTTCCAGTTAGTGTAACATTATTCAATATATACGGATAAGGATGAGTTGAGTGAGTAAAAAAAGAATATTTTTTAAAAAATATGAGGAAAATCTCGAAACCATCAAAGAAGAATTGAAAAATAGTTATGATGTCAATTATCGAAAAATAAATACAGAAAAAGGTCCTATTACTATTATCTATATCAGCAACATTTGCGATAAAAATTTCATCAGTAATTTCATTATAAATCCCCTAATAACCTATGAGGATATCCCAGAGGATGTAGAGAGAATACGAAATGACTTTATTGTTGCAGATGATACTGGCTTAGTCTGTAATATTAACGAGGCAATCCAATTGATTTTATCTGGTAATGCTGTGGTGTTATTTAGTTTTATCGATGAAATCATCTACTGTACAGTGGAGGAATATAGTTCTAGATCTATCGAAGAACCCCCCACAGAGACAGTTATTAAAGGTCCTCGAGAGGGTTTTAATGAAAACCTTTCTGATAATATTTCTCTGATCAGGCGTCGTGTCTGTAACCCTAAGCTTAAATTTGAAAAACTGATCCTAGGAGAGCAAAGTAATACTTCTGTGGTTTTAGCTTATATAGAAGACCAAGCCCCTGCACAAGTAGTGGATTTTGTTAGAAAGCGTCTAAAAAAGATAAGCATAAAATTTTTACTGGAATCTAAGGCTTTAGACGAATCTCTACAGGAAAAACGAACCGTCTTTGATACCTTAGGCTATACAGAAAAACCAGATATCGTTGCTTCAAAACTGGCAGAAGGCAGGGTAGCCATTTTTCAAAATAATACTCCCTTTGTTGTAACCGCTCCTCACTTCTTTGTTGAATATTTTGATGTAGGTGATGATTACTATTTAAACAAATACACTCAAAATTTCTTTAAAGTTGTTCGATGGGTAGCCTTCTTTGTCGCTCTATTACTACCGGGGCTATATATCTCCTTAATTACTTATCATTTTAAGCTCATACCTTATATCTTTGCTTTTCGGATGGCCATTACCAGATCTGGGGTGCCTTTCCCTGTCATTGTAGAGATTATAGTAATGATGTTCTTTTTTCAGATATTGCGGGAGGCTGGTATTCGATTGCCTCAACCCATCGGTTCTGCCCTTAGTATCGTAGGAGCATTGATTCTAGGGGACGCTGCCATTGGAGCTGGTCTAGCCTCTGAAATTACAGTGCTTATTATTGCTCTATCATCGATTTCATTGTTCTTAGTTCCAAAGATGTATGGATCTGTTGTTCTATGGTCCAATTTTATTTTATTGATGGCGGCATTTTTAGGGCTGCCGGGATTTTATACAGGCTTTATCTTGTTTTGGTCCCATGTATCAGATTTAACCACCTGCGGTTATCCCTACTTATATCCAATGGGAACCTTTAAAAATTTTAATTTTCAAGATTTTATTTTAAGAGATGACTTAAAAGATATTTCTAAAAACATTTTCTATAGGGATGAGAAATAATGAAGATAAAAATTATTGCTTTAATCTTGTTATGCAGTATTTTTTTAACCAGTTGCTTTAACTATATAGATATCAATCGAGTGATTTTTGTTACTGCCTTCATTATTGACGTAGACGAGGAGGGGCGTCCTACTGTCATCGCAGAAGCCTTTCACTCCTTCCGCAGCAATGAAACCAATACAGAAAGAGGAAATCGGGTTTTTTATGAAGCCACAGGAGACACTATTTTTGAGGCTCTACGTAAACTTAATACTTACTCCAGTTATAAGCTTAACTACACACAAAATAGGGCCATCATTTTTACCGAAAGGGCAGCGAAATACGGTTTAAAAGAATTCCTTGACTTCCTACAGCGGGATCAGGAGTTCTTAATAAGAACCTTCGTTCTTATTTATACAGGTGATGATCCAAATACTTTGATCCACGCAAAATTGAAGGAAAATGAGTATTTAGGTCTATACTTATATGAAATGCAAGAAAACCCTGCCGCTGCTCCATTAAGAGGGATTCAGCGGTTTAATGCGTATCTTAACAATCGTTTAAAGGGAAGAGGCGTAGACATACTCACTATTTTTGCCTGTGAGACAGACAAAAACATAGGGGAAGACAAGATTAAGATATCTGGTGCTGCTGTTATGGAAAATGATAAATTAGTTGGCACTTTAAGTAGTGAGGAAACAAGAATCTACCACTTTTTAATGAACACCTTAGATGCAGGTTTGATCACGATTCCTCATCCTGTTGATCCAGATAAAAAGGCAGTACTGGAGATATTGAAGAGTAATACTAAAACCTCTATTCATTTAGAAAATAATCAACTTATTTTCAAAAAGTCCATCAATATTCGAACTACCTTTGGAGAAACCCAAGAAGGTATTATCTTAGATTCGAATACTGTCGAAAAACTTCAGCAGGAGGCTGCTTTAAAAATCGAAAATGAAGCAAAGGAGTTATTTAACTTTTATAAAAAAATGAATATTGATTTATTTAATGTTCAATGTTTTTATGAAGTAAAGTATCCACGAATTCTCATACCTAATATTTTACAAGCTACCAATCTGGAAATTGATGTGGATGTAAAAATTGAAGGTAGTACTGATATACTCCACTACCAATAAGTTAGCTCCATAAACTGAATTATTGGTAGTTTAAAAATTCACAGCAGATATCCTTAAATATTTCTCAGGATATCTGCTGCAAGTTTCATACTACTTTTCTATTATTTTTTTTCACAGTCACAAGGATGTTCTTTTTCTTCCTCTCCATGACATTGTTTGATTTGCTTCTCGCTGCACTTTTCCTTTTCAGGCTTTAGTTCAGGATTCTGGCACTTGCATTCACCCATCACTTTTTCCCTCCTTTTTACAACATTTTACAACATTGTTTTTTGCCAACCTTATGCTTCTGACACTTATTTTTTTCTTGAGGCATTCTGGATGCTTCTTTTATGATATCTTCTGCGACTTTTTTGAGGATTTCTCTGTCTACCACATAATGAGTAAAATATCCTCTTTTCTCCCCTTTAACAACCCCCGCTTTTCTCAATATTTGTAGGTGTTGTGATACAGCAGCTTCAGAAATATTCAGCTGCTTTGCCAAAGCACCTACACAATAGTCGTGCGTTAAAAGAAGTTGAATTACCTTGAATCTTGTTTCATCTGCTAATGCTTTTAGTTTTCCCATAAATTCATCCATTGTGTACACCTCATTTATCTCAGGTTTTATTTATTATATGCTCATATTTAAAATATACCCCTTGCGAAGCATTTCTCGATAATTTAATAAAGTTTTATCTATTTCTTCTAATTTTTTTAGATTACTTTTCTCTACTTCACTGGTTTCAATTACTTTTTGAATACCACCATTCTTAATGACAATTCTCCGATCCCCCATCAATGCTAATATGGGATCATGGGTAGCCATCAGAATAATTTTATCTTTTTTTACTAAAAGATTCAAAGCTTTTTTTCGATCAATACCTGCATTTTCAATTTCATCTATCAATACAATGGGAGAAATACTTAAAAATGCAGTATCTGCTATCATTAATGCTCTGGATTGCCCTCCACTTAAAGAGGTGATCGATGTGTCCTTATGAAAGGATTCTCCCGCTAATCTATTTGCATGGCAGATAATATCTGAAACTTTTTCTTCTATATTATCTACCATTCTGCTTTCCGCATGCAATTTTATAAAATCATATACATTTAAGTCCATTACAAAATTCATGTTCTGGGATAATTGTGCTACTAGCTTATGTTCTGCAGAAAACCGCCATTCTGTGGGGGGCACTTGCCCATTAATCAATACTTGTCTTTGGGTAGGTGTATCCCTTTGTGCCATCCACTCAATATCTGCTAAAAGCCTGCTTTTTCCAGACCCAGTAGGTCCTACGATACAGATGATCTCACCAGGCTTCATCTGCAAAGCTAATTCCTCTGTATTTGCAGCTTTGTCTTTTCCTCCTAGAATCGTGATAGACTGAATATCAAGTTGCATTCCTTGTTTTATCTTCTGCATATGATTCATAAAAATATAAAACTGCTGTTCTAATTCTTTTCTATCCACACCTATATCCTCGATTAAAATAGGATCTATATTTTCAATATACTGTCCTATGGTATATTGTTTATTCTCAACCGGAAGTCCCATGGTATAGAAAAAATCCTTTGCATAGGGATACTGATGGAGAATATGATTTATTTTCATCACTTTAAGCATATCGATGTTTTGCATTTTCATCGCTTCCTTCTATATATTAATACAATCTATCATTTTTAATAAGCATTTTTAATAAGATTTATCAGTTTAAAGACATTTTTCGTATGTTACCCATTTGAAAGTCTTTGCCTATTTGCGTTTCTCCTAAACAATAAGAACACAGTGCAGCAGGCATTGAAAATCTGAGTTTTTTCTCTTGAAGTGTAAGTAAGTCTTTCGTGTTTATCAGTAGAGATGCTAGCTCATTTGTTCCCTGCCCTGTAATCCCATTGACATGCATGATGGTACTTCTAGGATTCGCCTGTCTTATTTTAAATGTAAATACCTCTCTTTCCGCCTGAGATACAATATCACCTTTTGTAACTACAACAATGTCAGCCATTTTCAACATGGGACCAATCTTCTTTGGTGTATTGATACCCATAAGGTTGTCAATCACACAGACCGCTGTTACTTCTTTTATATGGGGGGAACAGCGATTGCATAAACCTGCACTTTCACTAATTAATAAATCAAACTGACTTTCTAATCCCCACGCAATACATTCTTCAATATTGCTGACAAAGTAATGATCTGGACACAAATTTCCTGATAACCCCACCTTTACAGGTATTCCCTGAGTTCGATATAATTTATCATCCTCAGTGGTTAAACAGTCAAATTTTACTACACCTATACGAAGCTGTTTTTGCATCAATGCTTTTACAGTTTTTAGAATAACAGCAGTTTTCCCTGTGGAAGGAGGTCCTGAGACCGTGATCAACTTCATAGATCCCTACCCCCAAAGGTCTGCCAAAATACTTTATTTAGATAAGTTTTCATTTCTTCTAAATCATATCCGTGAATAAAGTCCCAACCCAGCCATTTGTAAGAAATATTTTCTGGGAAATGATCTTTTGTTTCCGGATGCATTGAAACAAATCCTACTTCTGCAAACATTCCACCTACAAATTCATTTAGCAAAAACTCCAACATCTCATTGTTTTTCTCCTGGTTGGAGTTTTTGACTAATAAGGTGATAGGATTTACAATAGCCCCGTCCTCAGGCCAAACAATAGAAATATCTTCACTTTCTTTAACAAGTTTGGCAAAAGAATAAGGAACTGCACTTACAGCAGGTACATCACTTTTCTTGCTTCCTGCCATTTTTATCATCTGCGAAGGATGCAAGCTCCATTTTACTGCCCTTCCTAGTTTTTTTATCCCTTCCTCCCCCTCTTCTTTATACATATTTAACAGGATTCCTTCACAAAATTCCATAGGAATCTCCTGACCGCTACGATTGTGTCCTCTAATGGCTACTTTGTTTATGTATTCAGGCTCCAATAAATCTCTCCATCTTTTAGGAACTGGTACTTCTTTGTGAACTGTACGATCTACTAAAAAAACGGTGGGATTAAAGCCAAATATGGTATAATTTTCCTCTGGATCTGATAAACACAATTGCTTCCATAATGGATTTATTTTTGACGGTATCACTGCTTCAAAATGACTGCTTTTATATTTTTCCATAAAGCTTTTATAGAAAAAACCATTAAATCCTGGCGCCATCACCATATCAGGCAACCAGCTAAATTCCTTCATTTCGTTTAACTTCGTAAAAAAAGACAATTCATTATTGGCATTGCTTACTACCGAATACTTGAAAAGATTTTTATTGTTTTCGAATTTCTTCACATGGCTACCTAAGCAAGCTTCAAAAGGAACTTTTAAAGCACATGGCAGCAATCCTAAAAAGTTAACATTCATCATCCAAAATCACCTACTATAAATTATTTTTATTTAACTTAAACTTCGCTTTCTATATAAAAGAAACAGGAAAAAAGGTGCCCCTAAAATTGCTGTAACAATTCCCACGGATAACTCAACAGGTTGAAATATACTTCTTGCAATAGTATCCGATATCACTAGCAATGTCCCTCCTAAGACTGCACTCAGGATAATAGAATATCTGTAATCATTTCCTACCAATAGCCTAGCCAAATGAGGTGCAATCAGTCCTATAAAACCAATGGTGCCTGCTACGCTCACTGCACTTCCTGCCAAAACAGCAGCAATTATAATAACTAGGGTTCTATATACTTTAACTGACAAACCCAAGCTGCTTCCAATTTCTTCCCCTAGATGAAACAGGTTGATCTTAGGACTAATCAAAACAGCCGTCATCAACCCAAAAAGGCTATAGGGCCATAGCATGCTAAAATATCTCCAGTTTCTTCCTGATAAACTTCCTAAAAGCCATGAATAAGTGATCGCCAGTTCGTCGGCATGTAGAAGCATCAAGCCAGAAGTGACAGCACTCAAAAAAGCTGATACTGCCACTCCTGCTAAAACAATTTGAGCTGTTGATGAGGTGCCTGTATGTACAGAAAGTCCATATACTAACAATGCAGCGGTAAGAGCACCAACAAAAGCTCCTATAGGAATCAGATGCATCTGCCCGGGAGCAAAAAGCATCACAATTACTGCAAGTAATCCAGCACCTGCATTCACCCCGATTACATGTGGTGCTGCCAAAGGGTTTCTCAATATTCCTTGTAATAATCCACCTGCTACTGCTAAATTCATACCTACAAGAAAACCAGTCAGTATTCTAGGCAAACGAACATTATAGATAATTTGATTTCCCAGTGAATTATCACTGGTTTTCCACAATGCCCGCCAAATTTCCCCTAACTGGAGATTTATAGTACCAACCATGATACTTACACTAAAAGTTATTACCCCACATGCAATAGCTATACATATAATGATGACACGCCTATGCTGAATTTTTCTAAGTATTGCCTCACTACTTTGCAAGTTGAAACCTCCTTATTAATCAGGACAAATAGCCTTTGCAGTTGTTTTTAGTGCTTCTTCATTAGAAATATTCCCCGGATTTACTTTTGCAGGCAAAATAAATAACTTTCCTTCCTTCACAGCCTTTAATTGCTGCCATTGTGCCTCCTCTTTATAATAGTCTAGGAGGTTTTCTGGTTCTTGTTCCTTACTTCCTGCCGCTCTAATAAGGATGACATCAGGATCTTCTAGTAGAATAGTTTCGATATCAAAATTTACCCACGTAGACTTATCTGATCCTGGTAAACCTTCTGGAACAATATTTTTCATTCCCAACCTCATCAACAGGGCTCCATAAAGCCCAGTAGGCTGTGCTGCTTGTATGCTTTCAACTCCACCCTGCAAAATCAGTGCTGTTTCATAACCATATTCTTTCACTTTATCCTGTAGCTGCACAGATAATTCATCTAATTGCTGTACATAGTCTTCAGCCACCTGTTGTTTACCAAAAAGACTTCCAAAAAGCAAAATACGATCTGTCAGAGGGTCTTCCTCTATACGGTTAGGATCTACGAAAAAAACTGTTGCTCCTGTAGCCTCAAGGTTCTCCAGCACATTTGAGTGCTGTCTGGTATTGGCAATAATAAAGTCTGGTTCCAGCTGATAGATTGCTTCAAGATCAGGGGTTTCCTGATTAGAAACGCTAGGCAATGCTACGCCCTCTGGACGGTTTTTGTACTCCTCTACTTTTCCTATAGGCGTGATGCCAAGTTCAAACAACTCTTCCATATAAGCACGGGTTAAAGCTAATATCCTTGTGGGGTTTTCTGGAAGAAACACTTCCCTACCCAGATGATCTTCTATGACTACTCCTAAGTTCTCTTCCATATCTACTTCTATGCCTTCATCAACATTCTCCTCAATACTACTTTGTTCTTCACCTTTTTGGCAGCCACTCATGAAAATAGACAACACAAGTACTATCAAAAAAAATATGATAATTTTATCCCTACGCCATATTTTTTTCATCCTATTTGCACCCCTTTACATATTTTTTTCTTCACTTGATGATGCTTTTTGTTTTGCACACCTATTGGTACTACAATGGGTCGACAGCAGTGCTTTATTTGGCAGACGTGTGCACAGATGCCGTAAACCTCTCGTAATGCTTTCTCTGTAATCACCTCCTTAGATGTGCCCGCCCCATAAATCTCACCATTCTTCAATAGATAAATATAATCAGAGACTTCTAAGGCATGATTAATATCATGAAAAACTGAAATAACAGTTTTTCCAAACTCATGTTTTAAATTTATAATTGTATTAAGTAAATCCCATTGATGTTTTAAATCCATATAAGTAACCGGCTCATCCAATAAGACAATGGGGGTATCCTGTGCTAGAACCATAGCGATCCAAGCTCGCTGCCGTTCACCCCCAGAAAGCGCCTCCAAAAAACGATGCTGTAAATGACTTAACTTCATATAGTCAATAGCCCAACTAATCTTTTCTCTGTCTTCTTTATTAAAGGACCACCCCATATCATGATAAGGACTTCTTCCCATCGCCACCAGTTCCCATATGCTTATTTGTTTAAGGGATTCCTGCATTTGAGGCAAAAAGGCTATTTTTTGTGCAATTTGTCTGCGACTATAGTCTCTTAATGGTTTGTCTAATAAATATATTTCATTCTTTTTTGTCACCAAGAGTTTAGACAAGCATCGGAGTAAAGTAGACTTTCCAGAACCATTTGGTCCTATTAAAGAAATAACTTCCCCGTGGTCAGCATTAAAATTTATATCCTTCAATATCATTTCTTTCCCATAACTAAAGTTAAGATTTTTCGTTTCCAGCATATTTTTATCCCCCTTCATTTATACTGATCTTAAAATACTTTTTCTTTGAAATATCATCGCCAAGTCATAGAACATGATTTTCATTATCATTTATGTTTTAAAAAAAATATTTGTTTCCTTACACATATTAGGTACTTTAGTTACTTTCACTGCTCAACCGATAATTTATAAATAAATTATAATGATTATTATTATCATTGAATAATCAAAAAAAATAAATACCTTCCTCTGCTTATACAATAAATATATTTAAGGCTTTTTTATCATAATCATCTTCATACACATCTCATACTAAATAAGTAATTACTTAAATGTATTTTATTATACTTAAATAGTTTTGTCAATACCTTCCATAAACACGCTATTACAATTTTAAACTTAGATGATATTAATAAAATCTTTCTTGTTATATAATGGATTTAGTTAATAGAGGCAACCTATCCTCTTGTTATCTACATCTACATGCATAATTATTCGTGTATTATGCCTGCAGCAATAGTCAGTTTTCTCTTCATCCCTTTTGAATAGGCTTTAAAAAGTTTTTTTCCTGTATCAGAAAGCCCAAATTCCTCCAATAAGATCTTTGCCTTTTTTTCTCTTTTAACTTTTTCAATTCCGTAAAGAGATCCACAAAAAGCAAGGTTATCAAATCCGTTCATTTCATCATAAAGGTTGCTTTCGTCGGGCACGATGCCAATTGCATGCTGTGCCTTCTTTATATTCTTCACACAATCTATTTCTGACAGCATAATTGAACCGCCTGTAGGTCTTACTAGTCCCGTAAGCATATTTATAGTAGTGGTTTTTCCTGCACCGTTGGGTCCTAGAAAACCAAAAATTTCGCCCTTCTTAATAGAGAAGTCTATCCCTTTAACTGCCATAAAATCTCCGTAATTTTTAGTCAGATTATTCACCTCTAATATATTCAAGCTAACCCTCCTTTTTTGAAACCTAGGAAGATGAGCAACTATCTATGCTATTTAGGTAAAATATGCTTGCTCATCCTTCCAAATATGGTATTATTTTTTTTCGTTATCGCAAGGATGTTATTTTTCGTGTCCATGGCATTCTTTAATCTGCTTCTCACTGCACTTACCATCTTTAGGCTTTAACTCAGGATGTGTACACGTATCTTTGTTGTTTTCACTCATCATCTTCACCTCCTTTCATTAACAATATTTAATCTGAAATTTTTACATAGTAATAGATTATGAAATATAATTTAATTAAGCATTTACTTAATTAAATTATATTCTGATTAACTATATTTGTCAATAATATACAAATCGTGTGTATTGATTTTTCTTACCATTTAGTATAGTCATGAAAAATAAATAAAAAAGAACATTAATTATTAACAAGCCATAATTAATGCTCTTTTATTTTAAATTTTTATCTAGCTAGTTTCTTTGCATCAATTTTACTATGCCATCCAAAACCGCAGCCATTACAATGGCAATAATTGCCCAAGCAAATACCCCTGCTGTGTTAAGATTAGCTTTTTCTATTTGAAAGTTTGTTCCCATAGAAATTTTTGGTTGACTTAGCACTTCTGCTGCTATAACGATTTTTAGGTTTAAACCTAATGCAGTTGAAGCACCTGCAATTAAATAAGATTTTATAGAAGGAATATATAGTTCTTTTATCACTTTAACTTTGTTTACTTGATATAATTTTACCATTTCTATCAGTTTCTCATCTACACTTCTGATTCCTTCAACAACATTATAGTATAAAAGTGGAAAGATCACTAAGAAACCTACTAGAATAGGGGCCTTCTCTGACTCCAGCCATATAAGGGCTAAAAGAATTACTGCCATGGTTGGAATCGCTTTGTTGATGACTATTACAGGTTTCAGTAAATAATATACAGGTTTAAAAAAGCCAGCAAGCATACCTAAAATAAGGGCCAGCAGAAAGGCTATAGAAAATCCCAGCATAGACCTAATTAGTGTACTTAATATAGACTGCAAGAAATTTTCTGCTCTGATAATCATGATTAACTTACTGAAGGTAGCTTCCGGTGAAGGTAGAATAATTTCTTTTCCCACCCATATAGCTAAAATTTTCCACAATAGAATTAATACTACTACAGAAATAATCGTATAGATTATCTCTTTGTACTCTTTATTTTTTGAAGTAGAAATCATCATCCGGTAGTTTACCTCCCACTATATCCGGTGAATAATCATGTAATATTTTTAAATAGGTTTCAATAGCACTTTTAGCCTCTGTGACATTGACAAATTTAATATTTGACCTTTCCATACCTTTTTCCACCACTTGTGGATTTAATCCAGTTTGTAATTCTTCGCTGTAAATTCCTGCTTCAGTTGGATAATCATTTGCCCAGTTTATACTGTCTTCAAACTCCTTCACAAAGGCTTCTACAAGCTCTGGGTATTTTTCTATGATATCTTTTTTTATAATTAAAGAAGCTTGTGGATAACTGGAGTCCATGTTTGTTGTCTTTGCCCATTCTTCTTGGAGATTTAAGACTATTTTTGTACCTTCCTTCTTCATAAGTACATTTGAAAGTACTGGTTCAGGTATAACAGAAATTTTACTTTTTCCTGCTATAAAAGCAGATGCCAGTTCAGTTGCTTCTCCAAGGTAGTTTAAAGTTACATCCTTTTCAGGATCTATGCCATTATTGCTTAATAAGTATCTTAATACAATATCAGGGGTTAAACCTCTGCCAATGGTATGAATTTCTTTTCCTTTTAAATCATGCCAATCATTTATATCTTCACTGCTTACTAAATACAGTACCCCCCATACATTAGAAGCTGCTAATTGATAAGGTATTCCTTTATTATAAATATTTGCTGCAAGATTGGTTGGAACTACTGCAATATCTACTTCACTTGACATTAGTCTTGAAGCCATTAAATCCGGCGATTTAACAGACTCATAGCTTACTTCTACGTTTTTTCCTAAAGAAGGATTTTCTTTAAACATCTTTATCATACTAAGAGTCGGTGCACCTGAAGGTGCTGCAACCTTAATATGAATTTTTTCCTCTTGTTTGACTTCAGCAGCAGCTTCTACATCATTTTCTGCCTGTGTACTCCCAGGCTGACGTTTTGAGCTATTTGAACAACCTACAGCTAGAACGCTGATCAGCACTAAGGTTAAAAGCAAACCCATCATTCTTTTCATTTTTATTCACTCCCCTTATTTATCTTACACGATGCATCACAGGAACAGTTCCATGCTTTTCCTGTGGTCCTTCACTATGTTTGAGCACCATTGGAACCATTCCCATGACTTTGCCTATGCACCTTTTTTCTTTTTTTTAGCTAATAAGTCTATAATCTCGCTGCGAATTTCAATAAATTTTTTATCCTGCAATTTTCTTTCATCCTGAGGGCAATCTATTTGAAAAATTTTTAATATGTTTGTGGGTCTATCAGACAAAACAATGATTCTATTTCCTAAAAGTAAAGCCTCGTCTATTTCATGTGTTACAAATACAATAGCATTCTTCGTTTTTTTCCAAAGCTTAATCAAGTGATTTAGCATATTTTTTCTTAAATCATAGTCTAAAGATTTAAAAGGTTCATCCATAAGAAGTAGTTCTGATTGGTAGTTAAAGGCCCTGGCTATTGAACATCTTTGCCTCATGCCTCCACTAAGTTCATGTGGAAACTTGTTTTCAAAACCCTTCAAACCCATATCTGCTATTAATTCATCAACTTCTTCTTTACTACTGTACTGATCTACTAATTTTATATTTTTATATACCGTTCTCCACGGCAGCAGTCTATCTTCTTGAAATACATAGGCTATTTTATTACTTTTGTTCATTAGTTCCCCTTCATCAGGTTTGATTAAACCTGATATGAGATTTAAAATCGTAGACTTTCCACAACCTGAAGGTCCTATGATACAAAGGATTTCACTTTCCTTTATCTCAAGGGAAAGATTATTAAAAACCTGTATATCCTTATACTTTTTATGGATTTTTTTTAATTGTAATATCATGATTCACCCACCTTTATGAACAGCATGGTTTAATTAAAAATAATTTTCATTATCATTCTCTATCTGTACTTATTTTACTTCTAATCTCTTACTTTGCTGGTTTTACAACAATCAATAACATCTTAAATTTCTCAACTGCCTTCAAGTCATGGGGTATATTTGCAGGCATCACTGTAGTTTCTCCTTCTGATAAGATTAATTTCTTCTCTCCAATGGTAATTTCTACACTACCGTCTAAAATATATACCATGGCATCACCAGGTGCTGAATGGGTACTTATTCCTTCCCCTTGATCAAAGGCAAATAAGGTGATACTCAATCCCTCCCTCTGTGCTAAGGTTCTGCTTATGACTTTTCCTTCTTGGTAAGTTGTAAGCTCCTTCATATTTAATGCCTCTGCAAAGGGTATGTTTTTTATAAACTTTTCTTTTTCCATAAATGATTCCTCCTATTTATTTAGATATAGTACATAAAAGATTTGATCTTTGTCTCGTCGTTTTCATTTTTATTTCCATCAAAGGTTAAATGAAGTACAGGCTTTAAAAGTTTTTCATCAACTCCTTTATATAATAGATTTAATATGATATTTGTATTTTCATACATTGATGCTGCAGTGATTATGCCGTCAATATTGTTGAAACTAGACACTATTTTTGCTTGACGGTATCTTCCATTTCCGCCGGAATAATACTTCATTCTTTCATCTGCCGCAGCAATTAGATGACTTAAATCCTTTGCAAAGGGACTCTCATCTGCTAAACACTCAGATATAGCATGGATATAATACTCAAACCTATTTAATCTCTGGCGTAATATTGGGGATTTTTTGTCTAGTTTTTTCGTTAAAAAGTCCCCCCATATAAACCACATATACTCACTTAAAGGACTATAGATGACTCTATTTTCCTCCTCCTCAATATGATTGAAGGTAAAGTTATTCATAAAATCATTAAAAAGAACCATAGGTTCCCCTATCACAAAAATCCTTTTCTTGCTTTTTTTGAGTTTTAACTCAGTATATATTTTTTTTGCTATTTCCTTTAGATGATTTATTTTAAAATTACTATTTTTAATTCCTGCAAGAATTTCACACAAGTACTTATCTCTATCACCTTTAGGTGCCATTCTAATAAGATCTCCTGCCAATAAGCTTAAGTAAATCCCTTCAGCATCTTCATCTTCATGTAATACATCTTCTATGAAGGGGGCAATGATCTCTACATGATGAAAACCTTCTTCGTTCAGCTTCATCCTCAACAGACGATCATATTGTCCATTGGCTTCTGTACCCTCTGACTTAGGTATAAAGAAGGCCATGTTTTCTTCATCTTTTTTAGATGCATAAAGTTTCTTGAAAACATCTCCCAATATTGCTGTCAAAGAAAAATATTCTTTTGTGATGGTAAATTTTCTTCCTATATCAACAGAAGTGCTATTTGTCATGGGCAAAACATCCGCCTTTATTCCCTTTTTAAGCAACAGCTCCTTCAACAGGGTTGAATAAGGATATAAGTAGGGTAAATACACTACCCCTTTATCTTTTAATTCATGAAAACTATTTTTTATATTCACCTCCTTATGTGCAACCCTATTAGAGTAGGTCTTTAAATCCTCAGCTTTTCTCATCTCTACTTCCTTTGTTTTTAAGCTGTTTACAAAAGCCTCCACCCTGGTTAGTACCCCAACACTGGAGGAATGTTCATCTACTTCAATGCTTAAATAAGGCTTTCCCTTCATTTCCTCTCGAAAGTAGTGGGCTAATATTGTATCTGGACCGCAGCCATGATTGGTAATGTAAATGGCATATAAATTAGGATGCTGTTTTACAATCTGTGCTCCAGATAAAATATGTTGTCCAAAGGGCCAATACATATTAGGATATTCTTTAGAGGTATCATGGGTATGGGCTGGTAGATTGGAGAGTGTCAAGACTTTATATCCCATAGCCATCAGTTTTTTAGGTATACCCATGTTAAGTACTGGATCACTCACCCCATAGGCCCTTGTAATAATCACAAAGGCTTTTTCACCTGGCTTTAGTTTTTTGACGGCTTCCTGTCCTATCATCTCAACCTTTTTCTCAAAGATTTTTAAAGACTGCATACCTTTTTGTAGAGCAAGCATAGTTTGAATTGTACTTTTTCCAAGGCTTTTTCCTAATTCTAGTAGAGTGCTCATCATATATTTTTTCCCAAATTTAAATGATAGAACTGGTGATAACAGTTTTATTCCTTTTTTTTCTAATTCCATCGCCTGGTTAATCATAGCAGGTGCCGCCTGCATATACACACAGCCATAGTCCTGTCTGCTCTTTGATATAGGATGGGTCATGGTATATAGGGCAGGTAGAAATAAATAGTTTACCTTTTTATTCATCAATTCCGCCACATGACCATGAATTAACTTTACAGGATAGCAGGTTTCGTCCAGAGAATACTCTTGACTTAACTTAATGGTTTCTTCATCTGTTGAATTCGATAAAAGTACATTGAAACCTAACTCCTTAAAAAACACATGAAACATAGGGAATAGTTTATGCAGAAATAAAACCCTTGGTATACCTACTGTTTCTTTTTGGGGATCAATGGAAGCATCATATCCTTTTAAATATAGCTTCTCAATTTCATTATAAATTTTTCCCTCACCCTCTGTCTTAGGCTGATAATGCTTTTGTTTCTCATCAAATTGTATTTTTGTATCAAAATTTAATCCCTTGAATTTACTCTTTTCCTCCAGCATTTCTTCTTTTGCCAAAATTGCAACACCATAGGCACCTGTTACACTGAAAAAAGGAGGAACAAACAATTTATCTCCTAGAAGTGCTCTGAAGGCATTGATAACTCCTTGATTATATGCTACCCCTCCTTGGAAAAATATTTTATTTCCTATTTTCTTCTGTCCCACCACCTTGTTAAGATAATTTTTTGCAATAGCATAACAAAGTCCTGAAGCAAGCTGATCTATCTTAACACCCTTTGATAAACTAGCTGCTATGTTTGCTTCAATAAATACTGTACATCTTTCTCCTAAGTTCACTGGATAATGACTGTTTAGAGCAATTTCTCCAAAATCATTTACGGGTATATTCAGCTTTTTAGCCTGTTCTTCAATAAAAGAACCGGTTCCTGCCGCACAGATTTTATTCATTTCAAAGTCTGTTACAACACCATTTTCAAGTCTGATATATTTAGAGTCCTGCCCCCCTATTTCAAAGATGGTGTCCACGCTGTCGTCTATTGTCACTGCTGCCTTTGCCTGAGCAGTAATTTCATCCTTAATGATATCTGCACCAATAAGCTCACCAATCATATATCTGCCAGAACCTGTGGTGCCCACCCCCATCATCTTTATCCTATCTCCAAACTCATATTTTAAATCCTTCAGACCCTTCCTCACAGCTTCAATAGGGTTTCCTAGAGTTTTTAGATATCTATAGGCAATGATTTCACTTTCTTTATTCATAAGAACCAAATTAGTACTTGTAGACCCTATGTCAATACCTAGATAACATTCTAAGTCGGTTTCTCCTATGGTTTTACAAAGGTGTTTATTTTCGCTGTCATTTTCTCCAAAAGCTTTTAATTTAGGAAACTGGGTCTTATCATCCTTTGCTTCATGACTGTCTTTTCTATTTTCTAAATGATCTAGGAGTTTTTGTAAGTCTATTTTTAGCTTATCTTTATTTGCTATTACAGCTGCCCCCAATGCACCAACATTACCACATTGCTGCGGTACAATTAATTCTCCTTCATCTAAACTCAAGACATCTTTTAGTGCCCTAATAATTCCTAAGTTATATGCAACACCACCAATAAATAGTATTGGCTTTCTAATAGGTAATTTTTTTATGACTGCTGCTTTATAGTTTTTAACCAAAGCGTAAGCCAGCCCTAGTAATAAATCTTCTACACAAACCCCTTCCTGTTGATGATGAATCAAATCTGTTTTAGCAAACACACTACATCTGCCTGCGATTCTTGGAATAGATTGTGCCTTCTCTGTGAAAATAGAATAGTCTTCTAGTTTTAAATCCAATCTAGATATTTGTTCCTCTAAAAAGGAACCTGTACCGGCAGAACAATCAGCATTAATCCCTATTTTTATTTGTGATTTATGATTTTTGTTAAATTCTGTAATATATTTTGCACTTTGCCCCCCAATTTCTATAATTGAACCAATTTTTTCCTCTGTGATCCTACTGCCTTCTACGATTGCCGTTACTTCATTTATATGTTGAATTTCTTGCTCCTCAGCTAAAAACTTACTTCCATTCCCTGTTATGGCTGCAAATTTTACATCCTCTAGTGCATACCTTGACAGTAAGTTATATATAGTTTCTTTTAAAACTTCTTGAATTCTTCCTTTGTGCAGCAAATATACTGTATGTTTTATTTCATTATTATTGTTGATCAATACAAGTTTTATTGAAGCGTATCCTATATCGATCCCTAAGCTGTACAATCAACCACCTCCTAATGTTCAATCTTTTCCTCCAAAACTGGTATCTATTGCAATTACTAAATTATACACACTTAGCCAAAGCCTTTGCCTCTACTATTCAAGAAGATTTTTAAAATAGTCAAAGTCACTACTAGTAATAGTAAACTGGAGTAAAAGTGATTTCCGAAGAAACTATTCAGCTTACTTTAGTGAAAATTCACCATGTAATTGTTATTGATTATCATTGTCATCAATGTTATGATTGTATTATACTACAATATAACTAATCAAAAAGTATCTCCTGCAACACTTTGATAATTTATTTTAGAAAGGAGCCTTGGCATGAATCCTATACTATTATCCCTGCAAGACTGCAACTTGTTTAAACTTAAGTCTTTAGAGGAAATTGACTCCCTCCTATCCCATATCCACTATAGCGTTGACACTTTTAAAGAAAATGAAGTTGTATTTTCCCCTTACCAAATTGCAGATAAGATGGGCATCATTTTGTCTGGTGCTGTAGATGTTCAAAAACTTTTTCCATGCGGAAAAGTTGTTATCCTCAATCGAAGAACAGCTTCAGATCTCATTGCTGAAGCTTCATTGTTTTCTAAAACAAAATATTATCCATCTACGATTTCTGCATGTACAACCTGCCAGATCTTATTTATACATAAAGATGAACTTTTGAAGTTATTTTTAATAGATGAAGGTATCATGTCATGTTTTTTAGAGTCTGTATCAAACCGTGTATTAGCATTAAATAGGAAAATTGAAGTTCTTTCTTTGACTTCTATCGCAGAAAAAATAGCGTACTTTTTGCTATATGACCATTACGATGATGATAACAGTACAATCCTGCTGCCTTTTTCAAAAAAGGCCTGGGCAGAGCATATGAATGTTTCAAGACCTTCACTTTTAAGGGAATTAAAGAAACTTGAAATAGATGGACTGATATCTATTGATAAAAGAGTGATCCAAATAAAGGATTTCCAGAGGTTAAAGGAAATCCTCCTTGACTAATCTTCTCCTCCACAAGAAATAGATTTAAAATATAATTTCCTTAACATTAAAAAAAGGGCATGAATGATGATTTTCTCACCATTCATGCCCTTACTTTTAAATTTTTTATGCAGATTGCACAGCTTGGTTTGTAGATTGTGCTATCTGATTATTTTGACCTATTTCTTTTTCTGCAATCAGATCTTCTATGCGCTCCTTCTCAAAAACCAATTCTTCTAAAGTCATATCATGATAAGATAGTGTTTTTGAGGGATTCATTTCAATTCCTTGCTGTCTTAAAAAATCGTCTACCTTCGCTTGGTTTTTTTTGTAGACATAGTAGCCTGCTGCACAAACCCCTACCCCCACCATGAAACCAGTAACATGATCTCTTGTAATATTCATATTTACCATATAATATCCTCTCCTTTTCATAGTTTATTTAAAAGCTTTTTACCTTCTTGCGTAAGCACATTTGTAAACAAAACCACTAGCCTTTTGAAGTCCTCTGCAGTAATTATTGTTAGCCGTTTCCATGTTCAATGGATTTTCTCTAAAGTTTAACTTGTTTATCGTGGTTTTAAAAAACTTTATTAATGAAATGATATTGAAAGCACTGGCATCATAAGAAATAATCGCATCATAATCTTCTGCATCTGTTGAACCCTCTATCACCTTATAGGCTTTTATATAGACATTTTTCAAAGGAACATCTGCGAAATGTCTTCCAAAGGTTAAGCCCCATGTAATGGCAGCTACTTTTAAATAGTTATTTTGTAAAATTCCATTGATTAAGTAGACCAGTGAAATTACTTCAAAATCGTATACTCCTTTTTCCTTGATCTCCATAATACCATGCTCTACTACTGCACCTGCTGTACCTAAAGCAGCAATTCCTTTAAAGCTGCTTTGTACTTGTGTAGGCATATGTAAGGCTGTTGTGGCAAAAGCCCCCAGTAACGATATACCCGAGTATACAGCCAGTGGAGAAATTTTTAAGGAACAGCATTTGGGTATGATTTTAATAGTTTTTAAATTATTTTGTAAAGAAAGCACAAAACCTAGTTGAATTAATACTTGTTCCTGCTTCAATTGATAACTTTTATACCTTATCAATAGTGTCCTTGTAATCGATGTATATTTTGTCATCAGTATATCAGTATTTTCCGTTAATTTTTCAATACTTTCCTGAATTCCATTTACATCAGGCAATATCCTTACTCTGATCCGGCCAGGAATACTGTGTAGTACCACAACACCTAAATTTTCCATGATTACACCTCTTTACTGATATCGTAAAATAGCAACCTTGCAGAGTTTAGGACTACAGCGATGGTGCTTGAATTGTGTAGAACTGCCGCCCAAAGTACAGGAATCACACCCATGGAGCCCAGTACAAGTCCTAAAGTATTAATTCCGATAGCAGATGCAAAGTTTTGCTTCACTATACTCATGGTCTTTTTCGATAGGTAAACAGTTTCTGGAATCAGTAGAGGATTATCACTGGCAATGGTAATGTCCGCAGATTCCATTGCAATATCTGTTTTACTTCCCCCCATAGCGATTCCCACATCTGCATAGGCTAATGCCGGTGCATCATTTATCCCATCTCCTACCATCGTAACCTTAGCCCCTCTGGATTGAAGTTGCAGTATTTTCCTAGCTTTATCTTCAGGAAGCATTTCTGATTCAAAGTCGTCCATAGCCATTCTATGGGATATGAAATCTGCTTGATGCTCTAAATCCCCTGTCAGTAGAATCATATCATCCATGCCCAGTAACCGCAATCTGTTGATGGATTTTTTCATATTCTCTCTGAGTTTATCTTGAATACCTATGATCCCTATGATTTTTTCGTCCTTTGCAACATACACAATAATCTCTTGTCGCTGCATCAATGTAAATATTTTTTCCTGTATAGAGGAAGTATCAATATGGTTTTCCTCCATAAAACGCATATTTCCTACCCGAATCACATGACCTTCTACAATAGTTTGCACCCCTCTTGCTACAAAGACTTCAATCTCTTCATGCTGAGGAATATTCCATCCACTGCCCTTCACCTTATCCAAGATAGCCAAAGCCAATGGATGACTAGAGGTTTCTTCAGCTGCTGCTGCCAGCTCCATCATTTCACGGGTCTCAATCCATGGATGTGCTGGTAGCATACTTGCCACCTGTGGTTTGCCTTCTGTAATGGTTCCTGTTTTATCAAGAATCAAGGTACGACTTTCTGCTAATTTTTCAATATAGTTGCCACCTTTGATTAATACACCATTGCGGGCAGCTGTATAAATAGATGCAGAAAACGCAGTAGCTGTAGACAATCGCACACCACAAGAATAGTCCACCACCAGCATATTTAAAGCACGGGTAGAATTCTTGGTGAAAAGATATACCATCAGTGCTAGTCCAAAGTTAAAGGGAATAAATTGAGCAGAGAATCTATCTGCAAACAATTGAATATCTGATTTTTGATAGGAGGCCTCTTCAACCAAATGCAGAATTCTAGCTACAGCTGTTTGATCCCCTACTTTTTCTGCCTTCACCCTCAGGAAGCCATTTTTCAGAACAGAACCAGCGAAAACCTGATCTCCTATAGTTTTTACAGCCGGCATATATTCTCCTGTGATAGAAGACTGGTCGATCACTGCCTCTCCTTCCTCCACCACCCCATCGATGCTAATTTTTTCTCCCGTATAAATCAGAATGCTGTCATTAGGTCTTACTTCTTGAACTCTAATTCTTTCTCTTTCTCCATCCTTCTTCATACGCCATGCAAAATCTTCTCCCACTGAAAGCATGTCTCTAATAGCATTACGAGTACGATCCATGGTATATGCTGTAAGCAACTCAGCAATGTCCGCCAATAGAATCGTAGTGAGGGCAGATATATCCTGTCCTGCTACAATCGAAGATAGCACCGCTACAGAAGTCAAGGTATCCGCATTAGGACGCATACTACTTTTAAAAGATGCTACACCGCTTTTAAATACAGGGATTGACATTATCATGCTGCTGACAGCAGGAAAGGTCAAAAACCTCTTCCATAGGTTTGCAGAAACAACAGCGGGACCCTTCAGAAAAAAGGAGGAAGCTAAAACTGCCCCAGTAATAGTAATCCGTGCTAAAATTTTGCTGATGGGTTCTTCTTGAAGGCTTCTTTCATCTACAGAAGTTAAACTTTTCATTTTACGCTCTGCTTGGAAGGATACAAGTGAATAAGAAGAAATCACAGATTCTATAATTTTTTTAATATCTTCTGGTGAAGCTTTGTCCTTGTCATAATAAATCAATACATTTTCAGTAATAATACTAATTTCACTATAGGTGATACAGCCTGCATTTCCTAAGTATTCCATAATTTCTTTTGTATATTTCCCCAAATATCGAAAAGCACGGGACCCAAGGCGAATACGTCCTGGTAGACTATGAATGACTTGACAATATAAAAGAGGACTTTCTTTCATCTTCCATACCATATATAATCTCCCCCTATTTTATGTTTTTTTATTTCGTAAACTTACTGCTAATGGTATGTAGATTGTTTTTAACGAGATGATAGAATTTGTTTAGTGTTTCCTGTAGATTATTTTCATTAACTCCCTGTAACTCTTTGTTGTGTATCTTTATAATTTGAATCATATTATCAATGTAAGCTAGAACTCTTTCTTCAGTAGTTTTACCAGGATCATAATGAATCAAGAGGCTGCTTGTTACGGGGCTAAAGGAAACAGTATTCACACCAGGGATTAGAGAAAAAAGTCGATTCATCCAATCATTATCTACTTTAAGGTTTTCAGGAATCATCTTAGCCACAGGCGCATAAATACGCAATCTTCCCGGTAAGCTATGTACTACTTCTACTTTATCAAAATAAAGAAAAACCTTTGTAATAAAATCAAACATGCTGTTTTTCCCTCCTACTCATCAAATGAGAATAACTCCACCACAGTAAAGTGATCCCCCCCGGTAAGGTTGCTTGTGAACGTAAAACTTGTCGTATACCCAAGATTCCTAAAAGCATTGGCACTCCTGACCATAAGTCAACCAATCCTTTAGAATAGTCATATATTGCATGGTTCAAAGCACTGGCGATATTATTAATTTCCTTTGTAAGAATAGGCTGAGGAATACGCTCTAGTTCCTCCTCCAAACCCAGCAGTTTGATTACAACACCAAAAACAATCGTTGGAGGAATTTCTTCTTCATTATAATTTATAAGAACACTGCCGCTGATTGTGTTTGTTTCCACTGCGATGATACCTTTTAACTTAACCATCTGAGTATTGATTATATCGGCGTTTTGCGGATTTCCCACAATTAGAGGGACATAAAAACGCACCCTTCCCTTCAAGAAACTTTTTGTCTCAATAACGCCTGGAAAATTCGGCATACATAGCTTTTTTTCCATCGTTTTTATCACAATCTCTCACCTCTTCTCCGTGATATTTACTTAAAAATAGTCCGTCTTCTTAACTTTATTTCATACTATACCCATTATTTTACTTTAATCAACCTTTATTTACAACTTTTTTCTTCTAATAATTAATCCTATATATAAAACCGTTATCAAAATATGATAACGGTTTTATCCCAACACTTCACCCTCATGAAGAAGTTTATATTCTCTCTTTGGATTAAAATACTCTATTCTTTTACTCAGCAGCAACACCAACAATGAATTGATCGTATTCAAAGATTTTGCTGTATAGGGATTAAATGGGATAAATACCGCTAGAATCCCTAATGTGATATTATACATCTTAGAAAAATTAGTATGTTGTTCTATTGCTCTATAGGATCTTTGAGATAGTTGAATAAAATCTGCCACCTTATATAGATCATCTTCAAATATGATACAATCTGAATAAAGTTTGACTTTATCACAGGAAGAGCTTACTAAACCAACGCTTATATCTGCGTAACGCATAGCTTCTAGGTCATTAACCCCATCTCCTACCATCATAATCTCATCTGTCGTTTTTAGCTCCCCAATTATTTTTCCTTTTTCTTCTCTACTGCATTCACTATATATATTATCAATCCCCAAGACTTCCCCTGCATAATTAGCCTTAGAAGCAGTATCCCCCGTAAGTAAAGATAATCTTGTAATACCTTGTTTTTTTAAAGCGTTTATTAAAGCATAAGCATCTTCTCGTATTAGATCCTTAGGTACATCATTAGGGTAAAACTCAGTGTCCATAGTGGCCTCTGCTTTCCCCTGACTCAACGTCCCAGTCTTATCAAAGGCTACATGATTGATGTAGGCTGCTTTTTCTATTGCGGCAGGACGTTTAAGAAAAATTTTATGTTTTCCTAATAAATGGAGATAGCTATTCATTCCTGTATGAACAGCCAATTCAGAAGCAGTAGGACAAAGCAAAAGTACGATTCCTAAAGCATTTAATAAATTTCCCGTAACTAGATAATTAATAAAGGCTAGTACAATTGAAAAACTGCCTATTCCTTCCTGATAGTTAGTTACCTTTTGATAGATACGCATTTCCTCTACAGCATGATAAGCTCTTTCCATTTTATGAGGCAGATTTGTAACTTCTATGATAATATCCCCGTCTAAAACTCTCATTCCCTCGTGAACTTGATCCTGCGGCATCATTTCTAATATACTTAACTGCCCAGTGCCATATATTCCATCAATAAGAGCTTTGCCTTCTATAATTACACCATCTGTAGGAAGAATATCTCCTTTTTGTAGATGAATTTTTTCTCCCACCCTTAAATCTGCAATAGGCATTAACATTTTCTCACCTTGCAAAGTTTCTATTGTTACTAGGTCCATATTTTCTACTATACTTTGATGAAGAATTCTCAGATACTCCACTTCTGTAGCATATCTTAAGTAATCATTTATATATCTAAAGCTTAGCAGTAAACACCCCATGCCATCCTCCCTAAGAAAAATCAGAGAGATGGCTGTAATCCTTAACAAAACATCCGACAATCTAGGGGCTTTATTTGAGATATGTTTAAAAAACCGCTTGAGTGCTGGATAGCCTTCAACAGTGGTAATGACGGAAGCAGTGATTAATAATCTTATGTGTCTACTGATAGGAAATACTCCAAACAAAGCATTTTTTACTTTAAACAATACATAAAGAGAGCCGTAAAATAAAAATCTATTTCTAGCTTTTTTTTGATTTTGTATGGCACTTAGATAAGTCTTGTTCTGCGTTAAAACAAGACTTTTTCCTTCCTTTATATTTTTTAAGATGTCTTTTATTTCTTCTTGAATAGATACTTGATCTGTTTTTTCTATATCATAAACGATTAGCACAGAAGATGTATAATAATTTACCCTACTGTATTTTACTCCTATCAATTTTTCTATAGCAATATGCATAGTTTCTGCTATTTTTTTGTCATACAGTTGGGGACTTTTTAATCGCATCCTCCCTGGCAGAACATGAACTTCCTCCACAGCCAACACCTCTATCTTCTTTTTACAGTGGGGTTAGATTTTCCTTACATTCATTAATTTTTCTTTTCATTTCCTGCATCCTCTTCTGCAATACTAAAACTTCCTCTTGAATTTTCTTGTTACCTTCGAATCCATCAAAGTTTCCTCCGTTGTTTATCCCTCTAAACTCTTTTTCAAAGCCAGTATCTGTATTCTTAATAGGTTTATCTTCCCTGCCGTGACTTTCCTTTAGGGTTGAATATACAAAATAACCGACTATACCTAAGCTTAGGCCATAAATAATCTTTTTTCTCATGGTACATATCCATCTCCCTTTATATATAAATATTTTATCTCCAACAATAAATTTAGCCCCCAGTAAGGGGCTATTAGAATTTCTTGAACATAACGTATTTCATTAAATTCTTGCCTAATTCATCATTCCCACTTTTTTCAATCTCTATAAAAAAGGAATCTTTGATACTCTTGGTATGACTTGACCATAGTTCCATTAACTGTTTTTCTATCTGTGGGTTTTCTGTTGCTGATGCTACACTTAATTTCACCGCTTCCTTTAATATTTCACTTGCTTGATCAAGGCTATTTTTCACTTCTTCTAGGGAAGAATTATTGTTATTCGTATGCATTATATAATACTCCTTTTTCCCGTTGGGTATTGTTTTGTAAGATGATCAGTTGAGCAAACATATTCATACCATATATACTTAAGGCTGTAAAAGGATGTATTTGTCGCATGATGGTTAAGAATAGAGCAATCACATTTATTGTAACTGCTGTTACTTGAGAGCGAGTAATGAGTTCATCTATACTGCCGCTTAATTGCAAAATCTGTGGGAACCTTATAAACTCCTTTTGCAGCAATACAACTTCCTGTGATCTGATTTTCTTGGATAGTTTCTTAGGAATAATAATAGTAACATCTCTTGGAGTTTTTCTTGTATCTTCTATTAAATCTTCCTGGATCACCAACAACTTAACCCCATTGCTACTCTCTTTTGCCATAGGACCTTCTTCATCACTCAAGTGATGGATATCTTCTATACCAAGATAATAAGCCAAATACTCCGTCAAAACATCTTTCTTCCTAGTATATAGGGTAATATTTAAAATTCCATATTTCCTAAGTTCTTGTATGATTGTTTCTCCCTCAGTCGTTACAGGTTTGTTTATTTTTCCCAAAACAATGCACCTTTGTAACTCAGCTTTGGAGAAGTCCTTCTCTAAGAGAATACTATTCCCTTTTTCTTCCTTTAATAAAACCTGATCCTGAATAAAAATATCCGTTGTCCTTCCCATCAAGCCAAGAGTTTCACTTTTCTTTATAAAAATACTATGATACTTAAATATCTCAGCTGTATAATAATAAGTTGCTGAAGCTATTGCAAATAGAATCCCTGGATAAGCCAGTATACCTATCGACAGTATATTCATGGAATAGGATGTAAATATAAATAAAGCAAGGCCTAAGAGGAAACCCACCTTTATTAACCTTTTGGACAAAATATACTCAGTTTTGTAAATTTTTTCCGAATACTTTTTTCCAATCAGATGGAAAGGGTTTAATGACTTAGAAATAATTTTTCCAATAGACTCCCCTGTAGTCCAAGGAAGCACCTCTAAGCATTTAGTAAAATCAAAATTTTTAATATGCTCAATAATTTTTCCTTCATTTAAACAATCTTCATTATACAAAACTAGGATATTCCCTGTAATTCTGCTGAAGGAGACATTCTTTGTCCCTCTTAATTCTTGAAATAAACAAACTACTTGATATCCTAGCTTTTCTTCTTTAGATAGCCCCTCAATATTTAGTCTTATCCTCCCAGGTATTGAAGAAATAATCTCTATTTTTTTATTATATAGTTTCATGATTTTTATTCATTATGCATTTCTGACATAGGAGACATTTGTGACATAGGATTATTCACTCTTTTTCTCTTGTTTTCATACTGTGCCTCCGCTACAATATCCTCAATACCTTCTCTAGCCATAGATAGCTTTTCTACCGTCATATCCACAACGGTTAAAGCTGAACTCAATGTTTTTACTATACCTTTTCTAACAGCATTTCTAGGCATCATTTTCATGCCCATACCCATTTTTTTATGTTGCCTTTCTGAAAGGTTGTTGAGCTTATCGGTTATATCCTGCATCGTTGTGCTCATCTGAGAAATTTCTTGTAGTGTTTCATTAATGTCTTCAAATTCTTCCTGCATAGATTGTATACTTTCCTGTAAACTATTTATTTTTTTATCATTTTTTTTAAGACTTTCAAGTTCCTGCACCAATAATGTGTATTGATTTTTTATTTCTCTTAGTTCTTTCTCAAGATTTTGTTGATCAATACTTGTATTTGAATTTGTATTTTGATCCTGCGGATTAGTCATTTTCATCGCTCCCTTTTTGCTAATACTCTATACCTCGATAAATTTATATTTGACAAAGCTCAAAAAATATATGCAATGAATTTTGATATTTTATATACTTTTATATTCAGCTTATTATCTTCAAAGTTCAATAAATCTATGCAAATAAAAAAACAAGGATTAAGTCCGAACTTAACTTCCTTGTTTGCAAAAAAATTCATAGTATTTATTTTAAAAGACTGGCTCTGTTAAACAATACAGGTGTTTTTGACTAGATAATTATAGCAACAGCTGATGGAGACTTTTAAGCTATAGAGTAATTGCTTACTTTTACTATATTTTTAGTAGTAGCCTGTATATTTTTAATACTGTTTTCAACTAAGTGATTTCTTATACTAATTTTTATATTAAGTAATATTCCCTGAATTTGTTGAAATATCACCTCTTGATGTTTTTCTATCTGTTTTTTGGAACTTTTTTCACTTAAGATTTTTTCGCCAACATTTATTTTTTTAGCCACATATTGCGGGGGAAAATATGGACATATGCTTTTAAAGGCTTTTGAACAAACTGTTTTTAATAATTTTTCGCAGTTCTTAGTTATTTTTTGTGTAGTTCTAAATCCTTCCAGTGTCTCCTGTAAAACCTTATATGTATCAGCACTTGATAAATCATAACAACAGGCTTGATCCATTTTTATATAGTATCCTAGATAGTTTTCCATTTCTTTGTGGATTTTGGCAATGACACGATGAATAAGCCCTTCCATCTCTTCATTAGAAAAAACCATTTTTTCAAAGGTAGCAGAATTAAAACTTTTAAGATCCTTTGAAATCATAAAGGAATATGTATAAGCAGCCTTTGTATAGGCGGAAAAAAACACCTCCAGATCTTCCTCGATCATGGTGATACATCGCTTTTCTAAATCATTAACATAGTTTTTGTTATATAGATACCCTTCCATCCTATAAGCTGCCCCCTTTATAGTTAATAATAATTCTCATTATTAACTATATTATATCATAGATAAAATAAAAGTGAAATTAAATTTTTGTTAATTCATTGTAAATTTATCACCAATTTATCATATGAAATTTGAATAATATCACTATTAGCAGCAAATAACTATTAAAATGTTACGAAAAAAATATTAGGATGGGTGAAATACGAATGATTGAAGCTTCAAAGCATACACCACAACAAGACAAGGACATCATCTTATATAAACGAATTCGAATCTCAGTTGATAATGTTTATAGGAACGAAATTTTTTCTATCAATTTATCTCGTTATCTTATGTCCCTTCATGGTGTTCAACAGGCCCAGGCCAATCCTATTACTGGAAGAATTCTTGTTGTGTTTGACGAAAATATCATTAATGAAGATATTATTAAAGAAGAAATTGATAACTTTACTAATACGCCCTCCTCTACCTCTAAAAATATACATAAGAGCAATGGACAACTTCCTTACCATGTCCTAAGCACAGAGCATATCATGAAAACATTAAAAACAGATTTAAAAAACGGCTTATCCAATAAATCTTCTCATGAACGATTACAAAGGTTGGGAGCCAACGTCTTATCAGAAAACCGTAAAAAAAACTTTTTTTCTAATCTTCTAGAAGGATTAAATGATATCTGTGTCAAGGTATTATTAGGCTCTAGTGTTGTATCTTTCTTTTTAGGTCAGTTTGTAGAGGCAATTGCTTTAGGGGGTATTGTATTATTTCAAGTGGGTCTTGGAGCTGTAGAGAAGTCCAAATCCGAGACTTCTTTAAATGCTTTACAAAATATGTTGATACAAAAAGCCAAGGTCATAAGAGACGGAGAAAAAGCAGAAATTGATTCAAAGCAGCTGGTCCCCGGAGATCTTATTTTACTAGAAGCTGGTGACAAGGTGCCTGCAGATGCAAGGATCATCTCCTGTGAGGATTTAAAAGTTAATGAATCCTCCTTAACAGGAGAGTCTATTGGTGTCTTAAAGTCTGCTAAGATGTGTCCTCTTCATACAGAGATGGGCAATAGACACAATATGCTTTATATGGGTACCAATGTATTATCAGGAGTAGCAAAAGCAGTAGTTGTCTGTACTGGTAAAAATACTGAGATCGGTAAAATAGCCACCATGCTGGAGGAAATTGCAGAAGAAACAACCCCATTGGAAAATAAAGCCGAAGGATTTATTGGTAGGTTAATTAAAATCTATCTTGCAGCTTTTTCAGTGATAGGCAGTATTGCTCTTTTGGCTGGTATGAATTTTGTCCAAGTGCTGATGATGGGAGTAACCTTCTTCTTAGGTGCCATTCCCGAGGGCCTTCCTGTAACCGTCACCACTTGCATGGTATTAAGTGTTCGCAGAATGGCTAAGAAAAATGCTGTCGTTCGTCATCTAAAGGCTGTAGAGCATCTAGGATCCGTAGATGTGGTATGCTGTGATAAAACCGGTACACTAACACTAAATGAGATGACAGTCCGCAAAATCTATGCAGATGGATGCTCCTATGAAGTATCAGGGATAGGCTATAGTCCATTTGGCAAAATAACCCTTGCTGAAGGAGATCCAACAAAAGCTGCTTCCCTTAAAGAACTGCTAAAGGCAGGAATTCTTTGTAATAAAGCTTCTTTAATACAGGAAAAAAACAAATGGGAGGTCCAGGGAGATCCCACAGAGGGTGCCCTTATTGCGGCGGCTGGCAAAATAAATCTTGATATAGATGCATTTAAAACTGATCATACATGTCTTAAAGAAGTTCCCTTTGACAGCCAAAGGCGATATATGCTATCTATCCTGGAAACCAAGGAAAAGGAAACCTATGCTTATTGTAAAGGAGCATTAGATACGGTTTTACAAAAATGTAACTATATCTATGAAAATGGTGCAGAACGACTGCTTACCAAGGCAGATATAGAAAACATACAACTTCGTTGTAATGAAATGGCAGAGGAAGCTCTACGAACCTTGGCATTTGCCTACAAGAAGTTACAGCATCAGCAGGAGGAGCTTGAAAAAGGATTTGTATTTTTAGGGTTTGTTGGCATGGAAGATCCTCCTAGAGAAGGGGTTAAGGAGTCTATAAAGAAGTGTTTAAAAGCAGGCGTTAGGGTGGTTATGATTACAGGAGACCATATGAAAACCGCCAGTGCTATAGGCAAGCAATTAGGTCTATTAACCGAGGGTTTAGTAGTATGCGGCAGTGACTTGGATAAAATGAATGACAGAGAACTGGAGGATATTATTAGCAAGGTGCAAGTTTTTGCTAGAACAACCCCAGAACAAAAATATCGAATTGTTAAGGCATTGAAGCGTCAAGGGCATATTGTTGCTATGACAGGAGATGGTGTCAATGATGCACCTGCTATTAAGGAGGCCCATATAGGTATTGCCATGGGAATGAAGGGTAGTGATGTTGCAAGAGATGCTGCCTGTATTACCTTAGTGGATGATGATTTTTCTACAATTGTAGCTGCTATTGAGGAGGGCAGAGGGGTTGTCAAAAATCTAAGAAGTGTAATGAAGTACTTATTTGCTGGGGCCATTGGGGAAATGCTATCGATTCTTCTGTCCTTTGTTTCTGGATCCCCCATACCCTTCTTGGCAATACAAATGATATGGATTAATCTTGTTTCTGAAACCTTGCTTGGCTCTACATTGGCAGTAGAATCACCCTCTGAAGAAGTAATGTTAGAACCTGCAAGCAATAAACCTGCCTCATTAATTGATCGACCTTTAAGAAATAGTATTGTTAGGAGAGGTTTAGCTATAGGCATCAGCACCTTTGTCCTATTTAAAGGTTCTCTGCTGCTGGGAGCTAGTCTAGCTAAAGCACAAACCTTAGCTTTTACCAACTTTATCTGCTGTCAAATTGCCAACCTTTATGATAGTAGAAGCAATAAATCTGGTACTACCAACAACTATATGCATATTATGACAGGACTATCAGCAGTATTGCTTGCTGGAATATTGTACTTGCCGATTTTAAATGGCTTATTTGGTACAGTTCCGCTAGATCCCTTGAGTCTACTAGGATTAGCAGGAGGAATTTTTGTAAGTAGAATATAGCAACAATGCCTGTCTTGAGCATTTAAAATCTGTAACCAAATGGTTGCAGGTTTTTTTATGCAGTAAGTTTAAATCTCCATTATTTATAATTGGATTTTTTCATTAATAGATGGTAGAATTAGAAGGAAACTTAATTTGAGGAGTTGGTTTTATGATATTTTTCAAGAAATATGGCGGTGGAATATTGGTTTCCACGGTTTTAGCTTTTTTATCCCTATTTATTACTAAAATCATTCCATATCATTTTATAGGTCCCGGGGTTTTAGCACTGCTTATGGGAATGTTGCTGAATCCTATGACTTCAAAATATAGTTCTCTAGAAAAAGGCTTTGGTTTTACTTCTAAAAAGATTCTGCGTCTTGCCATTATCCTGATGGGAATTTCCCTTAATTTCTCTCAGGTGCTTCAAGTAGGTAAGTTTTCTTTAATCGTTATGCTATTTACCCTCATCACTGCCTTTGGTGGTGGTTATTTAGTTGGAAAACTTTTTAAGATGGACTGGAGGCTATCAGGATTGATTTCCGCCGGCACTGGTATCTGCGGCGGTTCTGCCATTGCTGCTGTTGCCCCTGTGATTGATGCAGAGGATAGTCAGATTGCCTATGCCATCTCCGCAACCTTTATCTTTGACGTTCTCATGGTCATCCTTTTTCCCATCATGGGAAGCTACTTTTCCATGACGGACTTAGGCTATGGACTTTGGACTGGAACTGCAGTCAATGATACATCCTCTGTAGTTGCAGCAGGATATGCTTTTTCTGATATTGCAGGAAACTTTGCCGTCATCGTAAAGCTTACACGCACATTATCCATCATCCCTGTTGTTCTTATATTTTCATACCTTAATGATAATCTTGTAAGAAAAACTGATGCAAAAAACTTCAGTACTACTGATACAGTTAGTCTCCATCAAAGCAAAAAAGTTAGTATTGGAAAAATCTTTCCTTGGTTTATTCTAATGTTTCTTGTGATGGTTATTATTAAAAGTACTGGAATGATCCCTGATAGAATAAGTGATTTTATTTCTACTGTAAGTAAGTTCTTCATGATAATGTCCTTAGGTGCAATAGGTTTGAAGACAAACTTCAGCAAGCTTGCTAAATCAGGTTTTACGCCAATGTTTCATGGCTTTATCATTTCTACCTTAGTTGTTGTTGTTTCTTTTTTAGTACAGATGGTTATAGGACAGGTATAATGTTGAAATCCACCCCTCAAGTCTCTTCCTTGAGGGGTTTACCATTTTACACATAAATCATTTTTTTGGTCATGCCTCCATCTATTATAATATTTTGACCATTGATAAAATCATTTTCCTCATTACTTAGAAACAAACAAGTTCTAGCTATGTCCTGGGGCTCACCTACCCTTTTAGATGGGTGCTGACGATGGTCTTCTTCAGTTAGATCCTCATAATGATTGTTTTCTATCCAACCGGGACTGATACAATTCACAGTAATATTGTAGTCTGAAAGACTTACGGCTAAAGCATGGGTAATAGAAACAATACCACCCTTTGAAGCAGTATAACTTTCAGTATTTTTCTCACTCATAAGGTATCTTGTAGAGGCTATATTGAGGATTCGCCCATATCTTTCTTTGCTCTTTTGTCTATTTTTTGCAAACTCTCTTGATGTGATAAAAACACTGGTGAGATTGGTATTTAACACCCTCAAGAAGTCTTCTGTTTTTGTTTCTAATAAACTGCTATTATGTCCTACGCCTACATTATTGATCAATATGTCGATATCCTGAAATTTTTCAAAAACCTTCTTCATTAGCAGTTCCACTTCCTTGACCTCTGCAAAGTTAACCTCATAAAAGTAATCTGCATAAGTAGACTTTACAATGTCAGCTATCATCACATAATATCCTTCTGCCTGATACGCCCTGCCAATAGCTTCTCCAATTCCTTTTGACCCACCAGTTACTAGAACTTTTTTAGCATATTCCATGAATCATTTCTCCTTCAACAGCATTTTTCAAAATTAATTATAGATAAACAACATCAGGACTTAATTTTCATATACTAAGGGCTACATTTGCAGCCCACGGTTTTGGGGCGAAACCGCAGACCGTGTATATCAAAATTAAAGTTTGAACTTGATTATCTATATCTCTAACACTCTTCCTCTAAAAACTTTACAATGTCCTTTGCCTTTGGCGGACATCCTTCAAGGTTTCTGGAAAAACTACTGGTACATAAACCAATGCCTAAGCCTTCTAAAGTTTCGCCTTTATACCCTTGTCCTATATAAATTTTTTCCTTTAAAGCCTTTAGTTGTCCTTTATCCTGTAACCTTTGCAGCGCATGAATCAAAGTACCATAGCAAGCAGAACAAGCTTCTTTTTCTACTACACATTCTCCTAATCTTGCAACTTTGGAGGATGGTTTTATAGTCGTGGTGCCTTTATTATGAACACCATCTTCAGTAATAACAGCATCACTTAAGTTAGTACTTCCTACTCCTAAAGCAGCAGCTATGGAAATATACTCAATCTCTTCGACATCATAACCCATTAATTCTGCCACATAACTATCAATCAACACAGGATCTTTTCCTATAATGATGCGATCCATTTCTACTGGCGTACCACCTTCTTCAAAGGTTAGATCCCCCATCATGCCATCTACAATCACCACATCCTGTTTTAATGCCTTATTTAAGTAGGCAATGGGTTTATGCAAGCCTAGGGTATGATATCTTCTCTTCTCGTCATCTGGAATACATCCCTTGATATTTTTCAAAGCACAAGTCATTTTTGTTTGACAGTGACCCTTTAAAACTGGAAGATTAATTAAAAAATCCACATCATAGGCAGATGTGCATACTTTTAAATCTAAATCCTTTACTTTTACAATCTTTGTTTTATCTTTTTTTAAATCCAATAGCGGTACCTGATACTTTTTTGAAATTTCTTCATAGCCACATACTTTAAAGGCTTTTACAGTACTATCACCAATCCAGGAACTTTCCATAATTGTAATATTTCTAAATCCCTGCTGTTGTAAGTATTCTATCACGCCCTCCACAATCTCTGGTGATGTAGTAGCACCACTGGAGGCTTTCTTTGATACCACTAGATTTGGCTTTAAACCAATTGTAGCCTCTTTATCCCATTCACTTCCTAGATTTATTTGTGTCAATAATTCTAGTACCATCTTCTTTGGATCTTTTCCATAAATAACAGCGATTTCATTGTTTTGCATTTTACTTACCTCCATAAGATACAGACTCTCATACTAAAGACATTTTTCATCATAATAGTATCAATGCCTTTATTGCAAGAGCCTTTTAGTTTTGTACTAATAGAATACCCTGTTTTTTTTAAAATCCTCAAATAATATTCATTGGTTGACCATGTTCTCGTAGATATATATTTTTATAATTTTTTCTTATAGCAACAGCTTCAGAGACGCCTTTTGGACGTCCCTGATATGGGAGAGTTACTGAGTAATTCTATTATTTCTAAATTCATTCCATACTGTTTCAAACCAATTGTCTTCCTTTGGTAAAGGGGTAACATTTCGCCAGTTGCAGGTTACTGCACCATCAGCATAAGCTATTTAAGCCATAATTTGTCATCCTGAGGGGAGCAAAGGGGAGTCGAAGGATCTTAGTGTTAGTAAAATAACAGTTTAAGAGGATTTTGGTAATAATTGTATTAAGTTAGCGCCTATGAATTAACACTAAGACTCTTCGTTATCACCTGCTTTATATTTCTATCCAACTCACTACATAGCTCAAATTTTCTATTCCAGCATGATCTACTTGAGGAGCTTCTATCCTCCAACTTCCCTTTATCCCTTCTTCCTGTAAAGTCATTTCAAAATGACACATAGCAATACCCATATCAATCCTCTGAATATTGAAGCCTAGTTTTTCCCCATATCCCTTATCTCCTTTTAAATAAAAATGATATGAGCTTCCACTTTTCAGTATTCTCCATGGCTGCTTATTGGAAGCGGAAGGTGCTAGTCTCACAGCTTCTAAAGCTTCCGAGTATTTCTTCGTATCTTTTTTCTCCAATGGTTTGCTGAAATTTTCGTTAAAAAACAACTGATTCCACGGTTTTCTCTTATTAGCTCCTACAGCAAAACGCATCAATGACTCTACTACACTTTTTTTATCTCGTGGATAGCCTACAGGTGTAACTATAGGCATCTTTTCATTTTCCTTTAGCCTTACTAGTTTTGCAAATTCACTTCTTTTAAAAGTTCCACCCAGCCAGCAAGTTCCAAGTTCTATGGAGGCTGCATATAAAATAAATTTTTCTAAAATATATCCTAATTCTTCAAGATCCTTCTCTGTATTTTCTACAATTGCTGCAATATAGTCTTGAGCTCCTTTAATTACACCGTAAGTACCAATCTTTCCACCATTTTTCTCTAGAATTTCAACGCTATCAATCAATTCCAGTCGTACTTTAGGACCAAAAGGTCCTTTAATACTGTCAGCATATTTTCTTAAATCTCCCTTGATCTCCTCTGATAACTTGTCAGGGCGATAGGTTCTTACTGAATATCTACTTGAAACTACCTCCATAATAGGCTGCTTAAAATGCTGATAACCTTGTTGTTTCATGGTTACACCAACTTTCAAAGTGATATTTTTACCTTCTAAATAAGTTTCTCCCATTCTTCAACCTTAAATCCTACTAAAACAATATCGTTTCCAATAACCAACGGACGTTTTACTAACATGCCATTGGTGGAGAGGAGTTCTATCTTTTCTTCATCTGTCATTGTAGGCAATTTATCTTTTAATTTCATTTCTTTATACAAGATACCACTTGTATTAAAAAACTTCTTTATAGGCAGCCCACTACTTGGTATCCAATTTTTTAATTCTTCTGATGTTGGATTTTCTTCTACAATATGTCTCTCCTCATATTCAATCCCCTTTTCCTCCAACCATTTCTTTGCTTTTTGACAAGTGCTACATTTGGGATACAGTAAAAATAAATATTTCATTCTATTACCTCCTTATCATGTGATTTATTGTAATTTATTTATGAAAACTTCTCTTTTTTTGTAGTTTTTCCTGCTTCTTTCTTTTTGAAAAAAAATTTCTATCCTCCCCCAGCATGACAAGTTATGCTTTAAGTTAAGGCTAATAAATTCTATAGTAAGAAGAGAATTTAAGTTTTTTTACCAAAAATTTATTATAGTTGTATCGTAACTTTTATACCATACTAATAATTATAGATATACGCCCATAAATTTTAAAGCGTACATCTATAGAAGGTGGTTATTTAAAATTCCTACTAAAATATGAAAGGAGTAGATTTCATGGACTTTAGAAAAGGTATTATATCTACTGCACTTTCACTAACTTTATTAATGCCATCAGTTTCCCTTGCTAGTAATCCTATACACCTGGTACAGGAGGGAAAAGTTCCTATTACCACCAACGCATCAACAGAAGAAAATCTTCAAAATCCAAAACCACAATTATCACCAGAAGCAAAGGCAAAGTTCCAAGAACTAAAGAATAAGTTTAAAAATGGGGAAATTACTAAAGATCAGTTTCATCAAGAGATGAAAAAACTTATGCCAGAAAACCATCACTGCAAACACAAGAAAAAGTGTTGCGATAACAAGATGAAGCTTTCTGATGAAGATAAGGCAAAATTAGATGAACTGAAAACTAAACTGAAAAATGGAGAAATAACGAAGAAAGAATTTAAAGAAGAAGTCAAACAATTAAAGTGGAAAAGTGATGAATTAAAAGAAGAATAGTAGGTTAGTAAAGTATCTTCTAAACAGATAAAAGGACGTGAAATTTCACGTCCTTTATTTTAAGATTTTATAAACTGTAGACATGGCTAGTGAACTCCTCCAGCTAAAGCGAAGAAAAACACAGCTTAAATAGTTAGTTGGTCAAATGATGCTGTTTCATTTTTCTATACATGGTTGATCTGCTTATGCCTAATATCTCCGATGCTTTTGAAACATTTCCCTTTGTTTGTGTCAATGCCTCTATGATTGCATTACGTTCTAAGTCCTCCTGCTGAAGATTCATCAGTCTAGGATGGTTTTTTTTCGTCTCTAGAAAGAATCTTTTAAACTCATTAGGTAAATCATCTTTTGTAAGCAATTTTCCATCTGAGAGAGCTATCATACTTTCAATACAGTTTTCTAGTTGCCTAATATTTCCTGGCCAAGGAAAAGATAGAAAGTATTTGTATACTTGTTGACTGATATTTATAGATGGTTTATTAAGCAATTTACGATATTTTTTAATAAAAAATGGTACTAAATCCCATAAGTCTTCTAATCTTTCTCTTAAAGGAGGAACATTGATCATAATTACCTTCAATCTATAATATAAATCAAGCCTGAATACTTTTTCTTCTACAAGTTTTTCTAAATCGCTATTTGTAGCTGCAATAATCCTTACATTTATTTTTCGACTTCTACTTTCTCCGATGCGATAGATTTCTTTGCTTTGAATGACTCTAAGAAGTGCAGCTTGAGCATGATGAGGCATATCACCGATTTCATCTAAAAATATAGTTCCATTGTTTGCTTCTTCAAACTTCCCCAACTGCCCTCCTCGTTTTGCCCCCGTAAAAGCCCCTGATGAATAGCCAAAGAGTTCACTTTCAATTAGAGTATCTGGTATAGCAGCGCAGTTCAGTGGGATAAAGGGTCCGTTTGAACAAAAACTATGATCATGAATAAATCTTGCCACCACTTCTTTACCAGTACCACTTTCACCTTCAATGAGTACATTAGAGTTTATCATTGCAGCTTTTGAAGCTGTTTTAAATACTTCATTAATTTTTTCACTTCTTCCACGCCATTGATTATTTTCATTATTGTCCATTTTTTCTTGCTCTAATATTGAGTCAAACTTATCAAACATAAGCCAATTTTTATTCCAAAGAAGAAAGTCTGTTAGTTGTACATCTTCATCCTTATATATAGCTTCATTTTTAATTTTAGCGATATATTTATCCCCATACAAAGTGTTTTTCTTGGGAGGATTGTCAATAGAATTTGTAGAGCCCTCTAACTTTTGCGTTAATGTTTGAATTTTTACTCGATTAGCACAAAATTCTCGTTCTAATTCAATAATATTTAAAATCTGTTCAATCATTTTTGCTCCTTTTTGAACAACATTAAATATCTCTATAGAATGACTAAATATTTTTATAGATTGATAGCCTACCTCTTTTACGATATACAATACACCTGCAACACTTTTGTCTAGATTAAGTATTGGACAAGCCCAGCAACTTAAAAAGGCACCAGGCTTTGCATAATGCTCCTTAAATATTGAATAATTCCAATAGCTTGTAAAACTCATAGGTCTTGCGTAATGTTCAAAACCTAAAATCAATGATGTAGCTTTGTGATCGGAAGATAAATTATGTTTATAATCTTTATGTAAAAAAGTAGGTTCCCCCATAATATCTAAAATATAACCCTCTTCATCACTGCATATCAGGATATACTCTTTGCTTTTTAAGAGTTGGTAAATATAAGGTAAAACATTTTTCCCTATTCTTTGCAAAATTTCATCCTCTTCTAGTTGCAGCAGTTCTTGTAACTCATTTTTTGAGATTCCCATACCTTCATTTTCTACTATGTCTCTTAGAAAACTCATCGTTCTTCCCCCTATGAAATAATTTAAAGTTAAAACATGATCTTATAAATCTAATCAGAGCTCTTATGAGATTTCTATACTAAACAATGAATGAAACACTTTCTTTAATTATGCTACAAGTGTATCAGTTATGACACATCTTTTGATTTTGATAACTATTCTTTTATCCTGTATACCTATTAAGTTATGTGCACTTACTAATTTTGTATAAATTAGTATATATTTATTTAAAAGTAAAAAAATGGATTGCTTTATTACTATTTTATCAGAAAAATACTACAACCTAAACACTTATTTAAATTTCATGTATTGTGTTGTTCTTCATATAAACTTATAGAAATAAAAAAATTCTATTTTTTTTTGTTATGTTGGCATTAATTTTGCATTTTAATATTTATGTGTTTACGCCAACAATTCTATTTTTTAAAAGGAGGAAATTTATATGAATGGCTACGCAGGTAAAATTTTAAGAGTAGATTTAAGTAATAAAACAGTAACTACAGAAAATTTGGATCACAAAACTGCAGAAAAATTTATTGGAGGGAGGGGCCTAGCAACAAAAATACTAATGGATGAAGTTGATCCTAATGTCGATCCTTTAAGTCCTAAAAATAAGCTTATTTTTATGACAGGTCCACTGACAGGCACAAACACACCTACAGGTGGTAGATACATGGTTGTAACAAAGTCACCCCTAACAGGAGCAGTTGCTAATTCAAATTCTGGTGGTTATTGGGGTGCAGAAATGAAATTTGCCGGCTACGATGGGATCATCATCGAGGGCAAGGCTGAATCTCCAGTATATATCAACATTGTAGACGACAAGGTAGAAATTAAAGATGCTGTTCATCTTTGGGGAAAAGTCGTTTCTGAAACTACTGAAGTTCTTCAAAAAGAACATGGAGAAAAAGTCAAAGTAGCCACTATTGGACCTGCTGGCGAAAATCTTTCTCTCATGGCTGCTATCATGAATGATCGTGATAGAGCTGCAGGGCGTTCTGGTGTTGGTGCTGTAATGGGTTCGAAAAACCTCAAAGCTATCACAGTTAAAGGCAACGGCACAGTAGGCGTTAGAGATAAAAATAAACTTAAAGAAGTATTCTCTAGGTGTATAAAGAAAATTAAAGAAAACGGACTCACCGGTCAAGGGCTTCCAACCTACGGTACTGCAATACTGGTGAATGTAATCAATGAGAATGGTGTGTTTCCTACAAATAATTTTCAATTGTCAACCTTCGATAAATCTGAAGAAATAAGTGGTGAGACCCTAACAGAAAAATATTTAACTAAAAAAGAAGCTTGCTTCAGATGTCCCATTGCTTGTGGAAGATACTGTGAGGTAGACGACATCAAGGGCGGTGGACCTGAGTATGAAACAATTTGGGCTTTCGGTGCTGACTGCGGTGTCTCCAGCATGCCAGATATAATTAAAGCTAATTATTGGTGCAACGAAATGGGATTAGATACAATCTCTGCTGGGGCAACATTAGCTGCAGCCATGGAATTATATCAAAAAGGATACATCAAGAAAGAAGAGTTTGCTGGAGGTCCTGAACTTCAGTTTGGAAATGCTGAAGCCGTTGTAGAATGGACAAAGAGGACGGGGCTTAGTCTTGGATTAGGTGCAAAGCTGGCTCAAGGCTCTTATCGATTGTGTGAAAGTTATGGTGTACCTGAAATTTCAATGACTGTAAAGAAAATGGAACTACCAGCTTACGACCCAAGAGGGATCCAAGGACATGGATTACAATATGCTACTTGCAACCGTGGTGGCTGTCATGTTAGAGGCTATATGATTGCCCCTGAGATTGCAGGACTGCCTGAAAAACTTGACCGATTCTCACTAGAGGGAAAGCCTGTCTGGGTAAAGACATTCCAAGACATGTTTGCAGCCATTGATTCACTGGGATTATGTGTTTTCACTTCATTTGCATTAGATGCTGACGACTTTGCAGATTTATACAGTGCAGTCTGTGGAACAAACTTAACTGGCTCTGATTTTTTAGCCGCTGGCGATAGAGTTTGGACATTTGAAAAACTTTATAATTTAAAAGCTGGCATAGATTCTTCTCAGGATACCCTGCCCCAAAGATTACTGAAAGAGCCTATTCCGGATGGACCTTCAAAAGGATGGATACATAAATTAGATGAACTGCTTCCTGAATACTATAAAGTTAGGGGATGGGATGTAAATGGTGTGCCTACAGTAGAAAAACTTAAAGAGCTTGGGTTATAAACAAAAACAAATATTATATCTTGATACTTACACAATCAGGGCTTCTTTTAGAAGCCCTGATTGATAGTGACTAAAATCATCTACAAAGATGAAGTTAATCCTTCATAAGTCTTGCACTTACTTCAGGATTTACACAGTTTGGAGGCAGTTTACCCTCTAAAGCTGCAAAAATATTTTGTGCACAACCTTCTCCCATCATAATTCTTACGTCTAATGTGGATGTGCCTATATGAGGTGTTAGGACAACATTTTCAAAATCGGTTAAACCAGGCTCCAACAAAGGTTCTCTTTCAAAAACATCCAGTCCTGCTCCTGCAATTTCTTTATCTCTTAATGCCAGCACCAAAGCTTTTTCATCAATAAGTGCTCCACGAGATGTGTTTACTAATATTGCTGAGTTTTTCATCTGTTTTAATTCATTGGTACTGATAAGATGACGGGTGGAGGGCATCGATGGCACATGAATAGATATAAAATCTGATTCTCTTAAAAGAGTTTCTCGATCCACATATTGCCCACCTGTTGTTTTTTCAAAATCAGGTTTTACGCTATTGCCCGTGTAAAGAATCTTCATGTTAAATCCTTTGGCCCGTTGACCCATAGCAGTACCAATACGTCCAGCACCAATGATCCCAATGGTTTTACCACTTACTTGAGTGCCCATTAGTTTTGTGGGACCCCAATCTTTTCCGCCGCTTCTTACATATCTATCACACTCAACAATTCTTCTAGCCGTAGCTAACAATAATGTCCAAGCCAAATCTGCTGTTGCATCAGTAACTATCCCAGGGGTGTTGGTGACATAAATACCATGTTTGGTAGCAGCCTCTACATTGATATTGTCGTATCCTACTCCATAATTAGCCAGTATTTTACAATGAGATTTAATCCCCTCACAAATCTCTTCATCAATCCTAGTACCGGTTACCAATAAAGCATCATACCCCTTAACTTTCTCTAGTAATTCTTCTTTTTCTAAATTCCGGGTCTCAGAATTCATCTCTACATCACATCGTTCTTTAAGTAAATTAAGTGCTTCTGACGGTACAGGTCGTGTCACATATACTTTTGGTTTTGTCATCTTGATCACCTCTAATACCTTTATTATGTCCAAGCTTATTTATTCCCCTAAAACCAGTTTTTCCAACTCCAACGGTTCTATGTATTTTCCATCTTTATAGGCTCTCATATTCCCACCTGAAATCTCATCTATTAGAATAATTTCTCTAGTTTCCCCTGCTCTACCAAACTCAAACTTTATATCGTATAGTTCTATTCCTTTTTTACCTAATTCTTCTTTTACAACATTTCCTATCTTCTTAGTAAGTTCTTTTAATATTGTATACTCTTCTTTAGATAAGATTCCCAGCATATCTAGGGCATCCTCTGAAATAGGAGGATCTTGACGTGCATCGTCTTTCAATGTAACCTCTACAAAGGCTTCTAAAGGTTGTCCTTCTTCAGCATATTTGCCATAACGACGAAGAAAACTTCCTACTGCCCTGTAACGGCAGATCACCTCAAGTCCCTCACCGAATACAGTAGCTGCCTTTACCTTCATAGTTGCTTCTTCAATATCTGCATCAACATAGTGGGTAGGTATGCCCTTTTCCTTTAGTGCCTCAAAAAAGAACTTAGTTAGCCTAAGACCCGCTTTACCTGCACCTTCTAAAGTCAAACCAACCGTATTAGCACCTGGGTCAAATTTACCGTCTTCTCCAGTCACATCATCCTTAAACTTAAGTAGATAATTTCCATCTTCTAATGCATATACATTTTTTGTTTTACCTGTATAAATTAGCTTCATACCCATTAGCTCCTTTTTGCATAGTTTTATTTTTTTCATTTAGTAATATTTATTATACATCATTTTTCGTGATATCCAAATCTTTTTTAGTAGTTTCATTAAAAAAGTTTGTAATAGTAGGTATGTTTATATGTAAGTTGTAATTTTTGTTTGTTAATTTACAAAATACTTCTTATCAAATACTTATCCCCATAAGATATTTAGCTGTCATATACAAAACCGTCATACTAAAAAACGCTGTTATAGAAATACATATATTGTTGAAACTTAACTCCAATTCCTTAACACGATATAGTAATTTAGTCTTTAGAATAACTTTCTTGTATATCATTGCCCCTACGCCTAATGATATAAAGTAAAAGAAAGCTTTTTCCAAATAAGCTGTAGAATCTATATCTACTTTTTGTTGAAACAATAAATAAATAAATTCCTCACCATAAATACCTCCAACAAGGCAAATAAACCCCAGCAAAATAACCACCGTGCCCTGATATATGTCTGTGCTAGAGGATTTAGCCTCCCATGGACCATATAACATGGAGGCGTACTTCATAAAAGATATGATTGTTCCTAAGTTAACTAAAAGAATCCCATACTCTGCTATATTTCCAGCAGCTGCACTTTGAATAAGATATTTTGAGATGCTCCCATTAAAAAGGGGGGCTCCTGTAATTCCCAGTATTGCCATAGTTGTAGCTGTAGCCACTATAGGCATTCTTCTAAAAACCCCTTTAATTTCCCATATGTTTCTTGTCTTATATTCGTCAATGATCATTCCTGCCGTCAAGAACAATGTAGACTTAAAAAATGCATGATTTATAATATGATATTTTCCACCCCAATAAGCATAGCTACTAGGATAATTTAGTCCCATCATAATAAGACCTATTTGGGATACAGTGTGATAAGCAAGTATTAATTTTAAATCGCTTTGAGACAATGCAAGAATAAAACCTATGACTCCTGTTAAAAAACCCAATATCAAGAAATACTTTGATGTATCAAGGGTACCTTCAAATACTTGTTGAATCCTAACAAATAAATAAACACCACTTTTAACATAAAGCCCCGATAGTATTGCAGATACAATGGAGGGTGCACTTGGTGTACCATGGGCTTTGGGAAGCCAACTAAATACTGGAATTAAAGCTGACTTTAAACCTACTGCGGTAATAATCAATGCATATCCTATGATAAGGGATTGGGGGTGTGAAATTAGTTCCATTTGCTCTTTGATGCCTTGAAAATCCAATACACCAAAGGTCTTATAGATAAATCCAATTCCAAAAACAAACATGGTCATGGCAACAATATTTACTAGTAGATATACCATACCGTCATATATAGCACGGCTATCTCTTTTAAACATTATAAGTATACTTACTATTATTGTTGCAACCTCCACTAAAACATAAATGTTGAATAAATCGTTTGATAGAAAAATTCCGTTTAATAGCCCTTGTAAAATCATAAATAAGAAAAGAAAAAGTTTATTAGAGTATGCACTGCTGTAACTAAATATCTTCATAGATAAAAATAAAAAAGCCGTTAACATAACAAGCACCGCAGAAAAAATATCACATTTCAATGTAATCCCAATATAATCTTTCCAGCCTCCTAGATTTTCAATTATTGTCCCATACTGTCTTATATATATAAAATTTAAAATTGCTCCTATTAAAAAAATTCCCTGGATAAAGATTGCAATCTTGCTAATACGTTTACTTGGAAACAAATACATTAATATACCAACAAATATAGGGACCAATACAAATAAATGAAGTTTCATCATAATTATTATTCTCTCCTTTTTTCCATTGCCCGTTGCCAATTTGTCGTCCCATACTTGTGATATATCGCTATATACATAGTTAAGCTTACAGCAGTAACAGCTACCCCTATAACGATTGCAGTGAGCATTAAGGCTTGAGGCAGTGGATCGGCAACATGGGTATGAGGACCCACCCCAATAGGAGGCTTTGCTCCCTTGGTAAAATTAATCGTAATAAAAAACAAAATTACAGCACTCTGCATAATCTCGATAGATATAATTGTTTTAATGATATTTCGCCTTGCACATATGCCATAAAGACCTACAAAAAATAATAGCATACTTACACTCTCACCATTTAACAATTGAATAAGCCATCACCTGCTTTCATAAAAAACAAATCTAAAAAATATAATACTTAGTCCACAACCTACTTTTATTCCAATCAGTACATTCATTGTAATGAGATACAATTCATTCATAAAAGATAATCTAGTTTTAAATTCCCACAAAACAAACAGTACAGGAAGAATTATTATAATAGTAAAGAGTGCTTTTTCCAGTACCTGCAAGATGTTAAGCCTGATATCTTGGATAGATAGTCCGAGATATCGACTCATAAATACAGCAGATAATATAGCGCCACCTTGAAATCCCCCTCCCGGTGTTTTATGCCCGTTAAGAATAATATAAAATCCAAGTAACAGGATAAATGGATGCATTAAGCCTATCATTCTAGATACAATCTGAGAATCTTCCCTCATAAGGACAACCCCTCCTTTTTTTACGCTTCAGCAAGAAATAGTTTTAAAAAGCCTTTGTACCCATATAAAACTATTTATCTTACTCTATTCTTCATCTTCTTCATAATGGTAAAAGTGGATTACGCCTACCACACTGATTAAAAGAGTCAGGGCTTCAAAAAGGGTATCATATACCCTATAATTCAGATAGATTGCCGCTACAGCATTTTTAGCTCTTGTATCTTCGTAAAAATTACTTATATAACTTTTCATTGCTCCATCATACAGCGCTTCATTATACTGGAGGTGCATCCATAAAATTAAAATGAATATACAAAGCATATATACAAATATAAACGTTTTCCTCACTCTACACCACCCTTCACCGAATTACAGATAGTTATATCGAAGGCCTTATTTCCTTCAATGAAGTTCTTAGATTGATCTAGGAGATGATTCTTCTTATGTTCATATATAGATACTTTTGATCCCTTCTGTCTAACAATTAAATCATAATTTTGATGTTGCTTGATATATTCTAAGTCATTGGTAGTATACACTACTTCACAATCTAATCCATTCTGATGATAATATCCTTCAATATCCTTCAGTATACTTGTGCTTCCTTTTAATGTATAACCATCGTGCATCATTTCTTGGTCTTCATTGGTATAATATATCATCACTACCTTCTTCTTCTGGAGTGCTACCAAATATAGTATTGTTCCAAGGGTACTGGCAATAACAGCTTGTGCAATAGCTACATCAGGAGCACTGTAAAATATATAGCAAAGAGAGATAACCAGTGAAAAAATCCCTACATAGATCACTGCTCGCCGCATATTATCTGTCTGAACAGCTAATATGGCAAAAGCTACTGCTAAAATATATAAAAGTCTAATCATCTTTATCCTCCTTTACTTTATACCCACTCAAAAAAGCCGAGCGGGCAATTGAATGAGAAACTAGAGGATTTGCTATAATGGTGATTAATAAAATAAAGAGTATCTTTAAAGAGAAAAAAAGTCTTCCATTTGCTATCATCACACCTATCAATAGAGTAACAAACCCAGCAGTATCTACTTTGGATGCGATTAATATCCTTGAATAGAAGTCCTTAAATCGAAATACCCCGTACACACCAAAGGTAATAAAAATAATCCCTAATCCCATCACAATATAACCCAGCATTTGCATACCCTATACCCTTCCTTTCTCCTGAATAAATCTTGCTGTATAGATCATACTTATAAACCCCAACAGAACATATACCATAGCAGTGTCGATAATGTAAGACTGTTCCGTCAATATTGCATAAAGAATAATAAGCATAGTGATTTTGGAAGAAACGAGACTAAGTCCTATTAGTCGATCCCATATGGTTGGACCTAAAATAGCTCTAAGTGCACTGGCAAGTCCTAGTATAGTTAAGATAAGCATTGTATATTTGATAAACATTTAACATTTCAGCTCCTTCTTATATCTTACTTCGTTGATAGAGGGGTTCTTAACTGTTTTTTAATATCTTTTCAAAACTTCCCTTTATCATGTCACCTGCTTCATTACTGTCCTTTGAGATACAATCCAACCATAGTACTTTAAGCTTCTGTCCTTCCTTGTCAACGGTTATAGTTCCAGGAGTTAAAGTGATGGAATTAGCAAGGATGCAAATTAATAAGTCATCATCTAATTCCGTACTTATTTCTACAATGTCTGGGTTGATCTTTCCTGAAATAATTTTGCCAATAGTAATAAACCCTGAAATATACATTTGAATAATTAAATGAAATAAGTACCTAAACAATACCATCGGATTTAATTTCCAATTAGCCTTGTATTCTTTATGTATAAGAAACTGTTCTGTACAGGTTATTGAACAAAATCCTAATAGACAACCTAATAAAACATTCTTCACAGATACCTCCTCATTTAAAACTACCCATATAATCGAACATAAGATAATAACAATGAAATAATGCAACGCTTTTTTCATGTTTCACTTCCTAATCCTTTTAATCTTTACTGCCTTGATCATTAGCGTTAACTTAAACCATAGTTTGTCATCTGAGAGAAACAAAGCGGAGTCGAAGGATCTTAGTATTAGCAAAATCACAGTTCAAAAGAATTTTGGTAATAATTGCGTTAAGTTACCGCCTATGATGCCTTAATTTATGTATAGATCAGCAGAATGTACAAAGTCTATAACAAAACATACACTTTAGCCCACTGATATACTGTATGTATAAGTGTATGATAACAGGGTATAAAAGTTGTTCATTTTTGTTAAATATTTGACAATAGCAGTTTTATATAGGGTCTTTTTTTGTTTTTGAGATTAGAATATTTAGCTAAATTCTTTTAAATAAGCGAGAAAAAATATTAGTTGAATCCTTTAAGGATTTGCTGTAAGGAAGACTCTACCTCTTTAAGAATAAAAAAAGGATTGTCTTTTTCAGAAGTGGCATTATATTAGCATATTGGGTATAAAACAAAGACTTCTATTGTTTTTAGCTAACGCTAAAAGGTCGTTATAGACAAACTTGCAAACGTTTGCCAAATAAATCATTGACCTCAGTCGTTGAGTATATTTTAAGTTTATAATTACTCACTATACACGACTCCTTTTCAGTAGTATATCATAGCTTATTTAATTAGAACAAGCATTTCTTTAGAAAATTTTGTAATTTTTTTCCTTAAAGTGTCATTAAAATAAATAATTTTGCTAACTTTACTAAACACCTTCAAGCACCTAATTTTGAGCTGCAAATAAATGTTGTGAAGCAAGAAAATGCCCCCTCATAGTAGCCTTCACTACTAAAGGGGGCTGTTCAAATAAATTTGAAGGGGAGTAAATTTATTTAAATCCTAGTTCTGGATAGTTAGTAATAATACCAATACCTTTATCTAGCTTTTTAATATCTTCCATGTGTTTTTTATTATCCACCGTCCATACCATCACTTCAATCTTATCTTGGTATAGGTGATCTAGTAACTCCTTAGTTATGTAGGGATAAGCTATTGATACAAAAGAAGCCTTTGCATATTTCATTTGTTCCTTTAAAAGTACAGGCTTTCCATATATTAGAATTCCTGTTTTAATTTTATGATTTATATCGGCTACTTCCTTTACTACTTCGTGATTAAAGGACTTTACATATATATTCTTTAGAGAATATGGCTTTAACACATGACATAACTCAGTTGCTATATGAGGATACATAGACCCGCCCTTTTTTATCTCTATAATGAGATCTTTCGTATTCCCTATTAAATCCAACACTTCCTTTAGGGTTAATATTCTTTCACCTGTAAAGTCAGCAGAAAACCACCCACCAAAGTCTAGCTTCAACAGTTCCTCATAACTGTATTCTGATATTAAACCCTTACCATTAGAGGTTCTCCCTAACTCGAAGTCATGATGTAACACAATAATTCCGTCCTTCGTCATTTGTACATCTATTTCTATCTTATCGATTTTTTTCTCTTTCAAAGCAAGTTCTATAGCATATAATGTATTTTCAGGTCCTCTACTTGACCATCCTCTATGGGCTATTATCGAATTATCCACTAAAAGTCCTCCACTATCTTAAAAGTCTTTGTGCTTCAGCAGCTGCAGCATCTAGAGCTTCTTGAGGAGATACATTGCTATCTAATATTGCTCTTTGAAGCTCCCTCATGATAATTTCTTGTAATTCTCTGTATCCCGGTGCCATTGGTCTAGGTTTTGCATACTGTAATTGCTCAATAGCTACTGTAAACTGTGGATATTGACTATAAAACTCCTCCATACCTGGATCTTCAATGGCTGATGTTCTTACAGGCATATATCCTGTTAATTTACTTAGAAATACACTGTTTTCTGTGCTGGTCATATACTTGATAAATTCCCAAGCTGCTTTTTTCTTTTCATCAGATGATTGAGCTAATATCACTAGATTAGCTCCCCCTGTAGGAACACCAAAGTCCTTGTTGGCTGGTAAAAATGCTGTTGCTACTTCAAATTCACACTGTTCTAATAATCCTTTTAAATGACCTGTCGTTGTGAAAATCATCCCAACATTTTCATTGATAAAATCTTGCCTAGCAACATCCCATGCATTGTAACGTTCACCTGGAGGCATTTTCATAATTCCTTCAGCCAGCATACTTTCCCAAAATTCCACCGGTGCAACTCCTTCTTTTGAGTTGAATATAGCCTTTGTACCATCTTCTGATAGTATGTTTCCACCACTTTGGAAGGTTAGTGCTTCATAAAACCATATGTCGATGGGTGTTGAAAAACCATATCTTCCATTTCCACTTAGTTTACGAGAATATGTCACAAGTTCCTCCCAAGTTTTAGGACCTGCTGGATCTAGTCCATTAGCTTCTAGCATATCTGCATTTACATACAGTAGAGGTGTACTTCTATTGAAAGAGATAGCATATAATTCATTTTTCCAATAGGAGTTGCCCATTAATCCCTTTACATAATCGTCTATGAAACCAGCTTCTTCTTTTGCTACATAAGAACTTAATCCTTCTAGTGCACCAGCATCAGCAAAAGCAGCAATAGACGCAATCTCTACCATTGTTACATCAGGTTGGGTATTTGAAGCTATTCCCGCCATTACTTTAGCATGATTGGTATAATAATCTCCTTGATAGGTAGGATTTACATAAATTTTATCTTGAGATTTGTTAAACTCCTGGGTCATAGCTTCAATTAGTTCACCGGCTTCGCCACCTAGGGAATACCAAAAGTCAATTTCTACTTTCTGTACAGCACTTTCATCTGGAGAAACTCCTGTTGCAGCAGTACCACATCCTATTAAGTTAAACATCATTAGAGCTGCTAATAGCACCATCTTACTTTTTTTCTTAAACATTTTTTCTTCCTCCTTAAATTTTTAAGCTGATGTTTTGATAATGAGTTTTCTAGAATCAAAGTTACTACTTAATTCCAGAGTAAACAAAAGCCTTAACAATCTGCTTTTGTGCAAAGAAATATATGGCTAATATGGGCATAACTAAAATCATGTTTCCTGCCATTACAACATTCCATTGGGTTAGTCCTTCAGAATTCTTTAACATTGCTATAGCAATAGGTAATGTTCTAAAATCCGGTGTGTTTGTCATAACAAGAGGCCAAAAGTATGCATTCCAGTGATAAATAATGCTAAAAAGCGAAAAAGTAACTAACACTGTCTTAGTCATAGGCACCATAATCTTCCACATGATTCGCCACTCCGAAGCGTTGTCTAATTTAGCTGCTTCAATAATTTCATCCGGGATTTGCATAAAAGCTTGTCTTAATAGGAATATACCAAAGGCACTGGCAGCAAAGGGCAGGATTAATGGTGCATGGGTTTTTAGTAGATTCCAAGAGCTCATTTGTAAATAAATAGGTATAAAGGTTATTTGTTCTGGGACCATAAGAGATAATAAGGTAATTCCAAATAATATTTTTTTGAATTTGAACTCATATCTAGCAAAAGCATAGGCAGCAGGAATCATAATCAACAGCTGTAACATCAGTATAGAAACTGTTACGAAAACACTATTGAAGAAGTATCGAAGAAATGGTCCTGAGGATAATACTCTTGCATAGTTCTCTAGTATAATTCTTTCTGGAATCCACTTAGGTGGAAAAATTAAGGTTTCTGAAAATGCCTTTATGGAGGTGGAAGCCATCCATAAAAAAGGAAAAATAAAAGCCAAAATCATTATTGCTAAAATGCTTCTTTCCAGTACCCTCAACGTAAACCGAAAGATTTTTTGAAGCTGTGTTTTTGTTGGATTTCTTGTGGTTTTTCTGGTTTTTGCTGTTCCTAATGCTTTCTGTCTGATTTCCATTAATTACTCCCCCTTTTATTTATAATGTACACGTCTAGCCAATAACCTAAAGTGCAAGAAGGTTAATGTCCCTATTAAAATTACCAATAGCATCCCAGCTGCTGAAGCATAACCTATCCTGAAAAAGTCAAAAGCATTTTGATAGATAAAAAATACAATCATATTGGTAGCGTCAATAGGTCCTCCTTGTGTCATAATGTTTATGGTGTCAAATACTTTGAAGGAGGCTATCGTTGTTATTACTAACAGAAAGAATAAAGTTGGAGATAGCATAGGCAGTGTTATTTTACAAAGTGTTGCCCACCTGCTGGCACGGTCTAGTGTCGCTGCTTCATAGATATCTTTAGGAATACTTTGCAATCCTGCCAGTAGAACCAAAGTATTATATCCCAAGGTTTTCCATACCCCCACCAGTACTAAGGAGCTTAGAGCGGTATCAGGAGACGCAATCCATTTAGATGGTGGTAAGCCAACCAACCCCAGTACCCAGTTAAGCAAACCGTAATCAGGGTCCATAATCCAAAGCCAAACTAAAGATACTGACACTAAAGATATGATATGAGGTGTAAAAATAGCTCCTTGAGCAAAGTTGTAGAAAAAACCCTTTTTATTTAACCATAATGCCAATACTAGCGCTAAGCTTATGGATATTGTCACCATTAAAAAGGTATATACTGTTGTATTTCTTAAGATTGTATGAAACTGCTGAGCCTGTAATAATTCATAGTAGTTTTCAAACCCCACAAATTCCTTTTTAGGACTGATAAGATTCCATGATGTAAAGCTTAGAAAAAACAAGTATCCTATAGGATACATAAAAAATGTCAAAAACAATCCTATTGCTGGCCCTACCATGAAATAAGGTTTTAGTTTATCCCATAAAACCATTCGTAAAGTCCTCCATTATTAAAATTTATTTTTGACTCTCTTGCCATCAGTATTGAAAAAATATAGATTGTTATGCTCTATATTTAGCATTAAGTTTTCATCCTCTTGGAACTTAGGCTCATAGGCCTTTATTTTTACCTCTCCTAATTCCGTAGCGGCAAGATAAATTGTCTCAGAACCTAGAATTTCTCTTGTCAGAATTTTTCCTGGTATTGATATACAGTTGCTCCCACTAGCAGAGGATAGTTTCACTTTCTCAGGTCTAAAACCTATATAAGGAACATGCTCAAATAGTTTTTGTCCTGAAAGAATATTCATAGGGGGTGCCCCTATAAACTGTGCTGTAAAGATGTTATCAGGCTCATTATATAGGGTAGCTGGAGATTCAGCCTGTTGAATAACACCACCATCCATGACTACGATTTTATCTCCCATAGACATCGCCTCTACTTGATCATGGGTTACATATACAAACGTCGTCCCTAGTTTCTTGTGAAGCTGAATCAGTTCTGTCCTCATTTGATTTCTTAACTTGGCATCTAAGTTAGAGAGCGGTTCATCCATTAAGAATACCCTAGGTCTTTTTACCATTGCCCTTGCTAATGCTACTCTTTGCCTCTGTCCACCAGAAAGCTTAGACGGTTTACGCTCCAAATACCCTGTAAGTCCTACAATATCGCAAATCTCACCAATTATCTTTGTTCTTTCCTTTTTTTCTACTTTGTTGTTGATGAGACCAAATTCTATATTTTCTCTTACCGTCATGGTTGGATACAGTGCATAATTTTGGAAGACCATAGCAATCCCCCTCTCCCCTGGAGCTACATCTGTTATGTCCTCATCACCGATCATAATTTTTCCCTCATTTACCTCCTCAAGTCCTGCTATCATTCTTAAGGTTGTTGACTTACCGCACCCAGATGGTCCAACCAATACAGTAAATGATCCGTCTTTTATTTGTAAGTTCAATCCTTCAATCACGGTAGTGCTTTCATATTTCTTAGTAATATTTTCTAGCGTAATATTTGCCAACTTATACTACCTCCTTGCATTGATAGGCAATCCTCAATATTTTTGCATCTCTTCTTCTTCTGCAGATTATTGATTGTTTACTTAACCACATTCTACAGGGTAGACGTTAATGCCATATTAATTGGATGTTATGTTTGTGTTAAGTAAAAATCAGGTTGCCCTTAAGGAACATAATAAAAGGGTAAGACTTGAATTTTTTATATTTCAAGCCTTACCCTTTTTAAAAGATTAGTTTGTTATGTTGTAGAGAAATCGACTACAATCTTATCTTTCTTATATCATCTTTTAATCTTGCTATATCTGTTAACCAATCTTCAATATCATGTTCATGCTCTAATTCTTCATCTAATATTGTAACTGCCATTTGATATGTAGAATAATCTTTTCCATCTGTATATGCAGCAATTTCCTCATATCTCTTGATAGCACATCTTTCGCCCCTAAGATTTTGCTCTAAAATCGCTTCAATATATGGGTCTGTAGGTTCTTCATAATCGCATTTTGCAAACTTTTTCCAGTCATTTGGATTAAGGATTGGTGTGCCACCTAGCTGAATAATACGATTTACTACCAGTTCAGCATGCGCTAACTCTTGTGTAGCATGTAGTATTAATTCAGGTTCTACTTCACTTCTCATTGGTCCCTCCATAACTCTTGCACCAATCCAGTATTGGTAGTAAGCCAACCACTCTTCAGCAAGTGCTTCATTTAACATTTGGATTAACTTTTCCACATCTAACTTAGCAATTTCTACAGCTTTCTTTCCCATTACATATCCCCCTTTGTTTTTATTGCTTCCGCACTATTACTTTATATATTCCCACATTATCCAATAAATAACACAAAAGGGAGTTTTAAAAACAAAATTCTTTTAATGACCACATTCATGTTGGTGCTGATGCTGATGACACGCAGAACCTACAGACTTAAGATTGCCTTGTAAATATTTTTCTACTACAGCCTTTGCATTTCCACTGGCTCCTAAGATTACTTCTATGCCTTTTTCATTAAAAATATCAATTGCACCACTTCCCATACCACCTGAGATAATTACATTAACCCCCATATCATTTAAGTAATTAGGCAGAAACCCAGGTCTATGCCCAGGATTAGGTATAGACTTACTATTGACGATTTGATTATTTTCCACATCAAAAATATAGAAACTTTCACAATGGCCAAAATGCTCTGTGACCATTCCATTCTCACTGGCTACTGCAATTTTCATTTTCTTTCCTCCATTTCTTTTCCTAAGAATTCTATAATTTGATCCAACCAACTTCCATCGAAAAGCTCTATCATGCCTTTATCACAAGCTGCTGATATTTTAGGATCAATTGGCAGCTTAGCAAGCATAGCAATATCATGCTTTTCTGCAATTTCTTCAATATGGCTCTCTCCAAATATTTGGTACTCCTTATCACAGTCTGGGCATTTGAAGTATGCCATATTTTCTACTAATCCTATAATAGGTATGTTCATCATCTTTGCCATCTTAACTGCCTTGGACACGATCATTGAAACCAGTTCTTGTGGTGAAGTTACAATGACGATACCATCTACAGCTAACGATTGAAACACAGTTAAAGGCACATCACCTGTTCCAGGGGGCATATCAATAAACATAAAGTCAACATCGTGCCATATTACATCTGTCCAAAATTGCTTAACTGCTCCAGCAATAATAGGCCCCCTCCAAACTACAGGGTCTGTATCATTTTCTAAAAGCAAATTAATTGACATAATATCAATACCTGTCTTACTTTTGGCAGGCAATAACCCTATTTCAGTTGTTATTGCTTTTTCCGTAATGCCAAACGCTTTAGGTATAGATGGTCCTGTTACATCAGCATCAAGAATAGCAGTTTTATAACCCCTCCGTTTCATCATTACTGCAAGCAAGGAAGTAACCAAAGACTTGCCTACACCTCCTTTACCACTAACAATGCCAATGACTTTTTTAATGCTGCTCAACTCATGGGGATTAGCAGAAAAGTCAACTATCTCTTCCTTATCTTCGCTACAGTCACTACTACAGGTGTTACAACTTTGTTCACAAATTTCACTCATTTTACTAACTCCTTCATATTGATATTGTTTAATGTTTCCAGTGTTTTTTTAGCCGCTGCCTTTTTCCTTTGACTAGCTCCGACTTTCCTTAATATAGGATCACCTCCTTGGAGTTTATGACATATGTCATTTATATCTTTATTATATCCAGTTTATGACATATGTCAATAATTATTTTTTAAAAAGGTAAATAAAAAAGCACACTATACCTGGTATTTCCACCAATACAGCATGCTTTTTAATAACATTATAATGATAATCCAACAATAGTCCTAGTATCTACCTTATTTTATAAACTTGTCTATTGCATCGTTTAATTTCTCTAGCACTTGATGATCTTTGTTTTCTACAGCTTCTATAATACAATGGTTGATATGGTCTTCCAATATTAACTTACCTATATTATTGAGTGCTGATTTAACCGCTGCGATTTGTATTAATATTTCACTACACTCTTTTCCCTCTGCATACATTCTCTTTATGGCTTCTGCATGACCAATTACCCTTGACATTCTATTGATAATTTTTTTTTGCTGAGGATGATGATGTTCTTTCATATCTGTAATCTCCTTTCATAAAAAGATTATCCTATGCTGATTTTTCTCCAATTACCCTTTAAAAATCGTATCATCAAGATAACGCCTCTAATAGTTACATCGATAGCATAGGCAAGCCAGACACCCACTAGCCCCAATTCTAACTTCATGCCTAAAATATATACCCCTAAAATCCTTACTCCCCATATACCTATAAGCGTTACGTACATAGGAAACTTTGTATCGCCCGCTCCCTGTAGGGATGAGGTTATAACAAGTGTTGCACATAGTAAAGGTTGAAACAGTGCAATAATTCTTAGGACCTTAACCACTAGATGAATCACTGTATCATCTTTGGTAAATAACTGTGCAAGAAAAGGAGCAAATATGTAGAAAATCATCCCTACCACCATCATAAACCCTGTAGCTAAAAAATAAGCCATCCACCCAAACTTTTTAGCTTCATCATCTTTTCTTGCACCTAGGCTTTGACCAACTAAAGTAGCTGCTGCTACACCAAACCCCATTCCCGGCAAGTAGGAGAAGGCTTCTATCGTACCAGCTATATTGTGGGCCACATAGGCTTCTGTACTAATCTTAATAATCATTCCCCCATATATAAGCTGTCCAGACCTCATGATTAACCTTTCTACTGCTGCCGGTAAACTAATCTTTATAATTGATTTTAACATATTTTTGTTGATTTTCCATGGATTTGAAAGAGAAAGATATATTTTTGTTTCTTTGCTTTTAATTTTTTTCAGTAATAGAACGACTCCTACGATTCTAGCAAGAGTAGTAGCTAACCCTGCCCCTAAAATCCCAAATCCAAATCCAAAGATCAATACATAGTCAAGTACTGCATTGACAATATTGGCTATAAGAACGACTTTCATTGGTGTTTTGGTATCTCCAGTTCCTCTTAAAGCACTAGATAAAATCATCATGATGCACAAAAACACAGAAGGCACAGCTACAGATAAAAAATATGGCAATGCATATTGAATTACTTTTTCTTCAGCCCCTAAAAGCATCAATATATTTTTTGAAAATACGAGGTTAAGCGTTCCAAAAATTAAGCTGATGAATACCCCCATAATTAATGATTGCTTCACTGCATTATTTGCCTCTTCATAATTAGCAGCCCCTATGTTTCTGGATACAATAGCAGTTGTTCCTACCCCTAATGCAAGAAAAAAAGCGATATACATATTCATTGTTAGATTCGTGATTCCAGCACCAGCTATAGCTTCTGTGCCAATCTTCCCAATAAAATAGGTGTCTACTACGCCAATGAACACCTGCAAAGTATTTTCCAGCATCGCTGGAATAGCCAGTGCCATTATCATTTTAATGCTTTTATCTGTTTTGAGCACCTTTAAAGAAGCAATTTTTCCTCCCATACTTATGAATCCCCCTATACTATTAATATCCCCCATAGGGGGATACTAATAGTATATTCTCTCACTATAAAAATTACAATCCCTATTTAAAAGTCATTGGCTTAAGTTAACACTAATGATTTAAAAATTTAACTATATTTCTTACGGAAAGAAATAAACATGACATAATATATCTCCTAAGAAAACTAGAATCTATTTATCTTTTTATTCGCTGAGAAAAAATAAAGAAAGGACGATGAGCATATCCTAACTCAACGTCCTTAAAGTATGAAACTTTTCCAGTGATTTAATTTTCTATCGTTATAATTCTATGCTATCAAACCTTTCTTTATATCTTCCAAACAAAAAGTAGCTTGCAACAACATAAAGAATAAGAAATAATACGCTGCTGCCTAATATCATTACACTTGCTCCTAAGTCAGGTATGATTAGATACAGAAGATACAGTACTCCTCCTACCACAATCTTTATTAAAAGGGAAAATATTACATTAAAATTATTCTTCACTGCTGCAGTTGGGCTGGTCCAATTCAGCATAGGTCTCTGTATATTTATTATGATATCAATAGTGGAAAAAAATAAGGTTGCAGAAATACAAAATGCTGCCGCTATAAGTAGCATAGTATATGTTACTGGTAAATAAATAGCCCCTATTATAGCAAGGGTTATTGAACCTACCAACGATAATATTAGCATTGCATAAATCCTATATTTTATATTATCTCCCGTACTAATCGGTAAAACCTTCGTTTCCCAAAAGGCTTTTCCCTCCCGACTAATTACCGTGGCTGAGAGACTTCCAACAATAGCTGGAGCCGTTATTACTGCTGTATAAATGTAGATTAGATAAGGGGCCAACATAGGAGAGTTAAATAACTCTGATGTGACTTCTCCAGTAAAGGACATAATCACAAACATTAAAACGGGTATAAACATGGTCAGTACTGTATTTAGAAAAAAGACAGGGTTGCTGAATATAACCCCTATATGCCGCTTAATCATTTGTACTCTCTTACTTCTAACTTTATAATAAATTTTGCCCTTTTCTACTAATCCCCCTCCCTCTTGATTAAAGGCCATTAAGCCTTTAGTATACAATAAGCTAGAAACTAGTTTAAGAATAAAGATGAAAACCAAATTAACAAGAATGAAAAATCCTCCATTGGCTAATGAACCTTGAACCATTTTTGTTAACCAAATACTTGGAGGAAAACTTCGTCCTAACAATCGCAGTAGACCATCTTCTTGAAGCAAAAGACTAGACAAAGCTTCAGGATCCATTTCAATTCTTGTTAAGGCCATTTGTAGATATATGATGGCTGCCAGCAACAAAAGATTTCCAACCATAACCATCATATTTCTTTTGTTACCACCTCCTATGAGGGACATCAAAGGAATAACGATTAATGCAGATAATATCATCGGCAGCAGTGGTGATAGAAGTAAGGCTATCAACCCTGTCACCAAGCTGACTAACTGAAGTCCCCCTTTTGTACTATAAACGATTACTGAGGTTCCAAAGAAAAAACATCCAATTGCTAAAAGGTAGAGGTAAACAGTTGTAAGTTTGGAAAATACAATAATATCGCTCCTTACAGGTAAAGTAGCTAAAAACCTTAAATCCTTTGCATAAAAAAATGTTGAAATAATTAAGGGAATACCTGCAAAGAACATCATCATCACATTACCTATATACATATAAGTAATGGTGAGTTCCGAAAAACCAATACTATAAAAGATATCATACATTCTATTTACTAGTTGTAGTGCTGGAAAAATCAAAAGGGCTGGTAATATTAAAATAATTATTTTAAACCACTTATTTTTTACATTTAAGTGCTGGACATATTTACTTAGAAAATCCTTTACTTGAATTTTGGTTAGTGCTATAAATTTATTCATCCTTCGTCATCTCCAAGAACACTTCTTCCAGTGTAGCATCCTTGCTCTTTTTAATATTCTCCAGCACATCACAAGCTATAAGTTTTCCCTTATGAATCATTACCACTCTATGGCATAAATTTTCCACCACTTCCAAACCATGGGAAGAAAAAAATATTGTACCTCCCTTTTTGCAGTGTTCCTTCATTAAATCCTTTAAAATTCTAGCAGAATAGGGATCTAAACCTACTAAAGGTTCATCTAAAATAAATAAGTTCGGGTTTGGCAACAAAGCACCAGATATTAATAGCTTTTGTCTCATACCATGGGAATAAGAATTAACAGTTTGAGTAAGTGCATCATAGATCTGAAATGCTTTAGTAAACTTCTCAATTCTATCTTTTCTATCCTTGATGGAAACTTCATAAATGTCTGCCATAAAGTTCAAATAGTCAATCCCCTTTATTGCATCAAATATTGTTGGATGGTCTGGTACAAAAGTAAAGTTCTTCTTCGCCTCAACAGGGGTCTTTGAAATGTCCAAGCCATTAATCTCTATACTACCCTCTGTTGGTGCAATCATTCCTGTAATCATTTTTATCGTAGTTGTTTTTCCTGCACCATTAGGCCCAATAAAGCCTATGATTTCCCCTTTTTTAATTTCCAACGAAATATCATCTACTGCCTTCTTTTTTTTGTCGTAGGTTTTTGATACATTTTTTAAAATCAACATGCTTCTCACCTCTTTCATTCATTTTTTTCATACTAAAGTTTTTAATATCAATTCTACTGTATCAATTTAGTTTCGATAGTATTTTATAATATTATTTATATCTGATATATATATAATATAACAGATATAAATAATATATCAATACTTTTTATGAATTTTATTTATATTCCATAGCGTTAATTTGACACAACTATTTTCAAAATCCTCTGGGATTGTCATCCTGAGGGTTAGGGAAGGATCGTGGAATAACGAAGATTTTTGCTAATACAAATATCCTTCTGCTCCGCTTTGTTCCCCTCAGGATGACAAATTATGGCTTAAGTTAATGCTAATGATACTTTCCTTACACTTTATTAAAAGCTGTTAAAAAGCAAGAATGGTATTTTAGTGCTTAATGGGCGGAATGAATTTCCCTATTAACCAAACTAAAAGACCCCAAATACTGCTATAGCAGCCTTTGGGGTCTTAGTTATTTGATGTTTATTATTTTTTTATAGCAACTATTCTATCACTGTGATTAAGCCTTCAATACTAATAGTTTTGTCCAACATACCATTTTCCTTTAAAAACTCTTGTGTAACTTTTAGCTCCTCAATATCTGAAGCTTTGATAGCAGGATCAAAGTCATACCATTCATACATCATCTTTGCATCCTCTATAGTAAGTCCTGTTTCTTCTGCTGTTATTCTATAGGCTTCTTCTATATTGTTTTGTATAAACGCTAAACTTTCTTGATGAACCTTAGCAAATCTCTTTACTAAGTCAGGATACTTACGTAAGAATTCTCCTCTTACAGCTACAACAATCGTTCCTTCTACTAAACCCTCACCTGTAGTAACAATTTCAGCACCGCTTTTGATAGCTTGTAAAGCAGCTGGACCTGCTAAAAGGGCAGCATCTATACTACCATTCGTTAATGCAGATAAGGCACTAGGAATATCCATAGCAATATATTCAATGTCATCTTCACTTAAATCATTGGTATCTAAGGCAGTTATTAGTAATTGATGCAATACAGTTCCCTTTGGCCCCCCTACCTTTTTACCTTCCAAATCTGCGGCAGTTTTTATTTCATCAGAGTTTGTTAAAATCATAAAGGCTTTCGGAGCCCGACTATAAACACTTATAATCTTAAGATCTACACCATTGGCTGCTGCTAAGATAGCCGAAGTTCCTCCAACAGCATTTAAGAAATCTAATTCTCCTGCTGCCAATGCTTGAGTTTGTTCAGGCCCAGATGTAATTTCCAATAGATTTACTTCAATATTATCTTCACCAAATTCCTCCTCAAACAATCCTTGGTGTTTTTGTACAATAGATGGTACATTAAGAGGTGCTTTTACATAAGTAATATTAATTTTATCCACTACTTCTACTTCTGTATTGACCCCTGCTGGTTCTTTACTGCTGCATCCGCTTAAGAAAAATAATGCCATGAAACTCATCATAATAATACTGATTACTCGCTGATTTTTTCTTAAAACTTTCATTTGTTCGCCCCCCAGTAATTATGTGTGTAATTTTTTTGTTTGACTTCCTGTAATGACATCAAGTATTTCTTCCTTGATGTTTACAAAATCTAAATTGTTACTCTGCCTTGGATAAGATAAAGGTACACAATGTTCCATGATCACCTGCCCTTCACTAAATACAATAATTTTTTCCCCCAGATAAACAGCCTCTTCCACATTATGTGTAACAAAAATAATTGTCTTTCCTTGCGAAAGAAATAATTTGACCATTTCCTCTTGGAGGTTTTTTCTAGTAAAATAATCTAATGCCGCAAATGGTTCATCCATTAATATGATTTCTGGATTATAGCATAAAGTACGACCAACAGCAGTCCTTTGAGCCATTCCTCCAGAAATTTGTGAAGGATATGCATTTTTAAATTTTTCCAATCCCATGATATGTAAATACTTTTCTACAATCTCATCTATTTCTCTTTTGTTTTTCATTTTAAATAGTGGAAATGCCATATTCTCCTTGACCGTTAACCAAGGCATTAATCGCGATTCTTGAAAAACTATACCAACTGGCTTTTTCCCTATCCTATTACCAGTATTCATAAAAGTAAACTCTATTTCCCCTCCCGACGGTTCTTCTAATCCACATAACAATCTTAAAAGAGTTGTTTTTCCACAACCACTTTTTCCAACAATTGTAGTAAAACTACCCTCAGGAATAAGTAAATTGGTGTCTTTTAATGCATGAATCGTTTGTGCACCTATTTTGTACTGTTTTCTTAAGTTGGATATCCTAACTCCAGCCATGTTGTTGATCACCTTCCTTTAAGATTGTAAAGTATTGTGTTAACTTAAAAAACAAATAATCAATAGCTGAGCCTAATATTCCAATGGTTAAAATACCAACTATAACTACATCGGTACGAGAAAGTTGTTGAGCATCTAATATCATGTATCCTATACCAGAAGAGGCTGCCACCAACTCTGCTCCGATAAGAGCCCTCCAACTGTAACCAAGCCCTAATCTCATTCCAACGAAGATGTATGGTAGTGTAGCTGGTAGGATAATTTTATAGAATTTTTCATAACTACTTAGTCCAAAGGATTCTCCTACCTCCAACAACTTTTTATCACAATGAAGAACCCCATTTAAAGTATTTAAAAAAATAGGAAAAAACGAGGCCAGTATAATAATTACTATTTTAGACATCTCTCCAATACCAAACCACAGTATCAGCATCGGTACAGTGGCTAGAGGAGGAACATGCCGAACAAATTCTAGTATAGGGTTAAAGTAATGAATCAGCTTAGTTTTCATTCCTAGCATAATTCCCAATGGAAAGGCTAAAAAGAAAGCCACTATAAAACCTATAAGTACTCTATTCAAACTTGCAACTATATGCTTAAATAGTGTTCCATTCTCCAAAAGTCTTATTGTTGACTGTAAAGTTCGCATAGGTGATGGAATAATGTATGCATTCCATAGCTCTAATGCTGACCCTATCGTCCATATAAGTATGATCATGATTGGAATAAACCATCCTTTGATTTTTTTCAATAGTCTCACCCCATTATTTTTTAAAGACCATCTCCATTATGACAGCCATCTTGACATAATAATAACTCGCACAACTCAATCTCTCTACAAATATCATTAGAGATAATATTTTTAATCACATGCTCTATCTCCTCTTCCCCACTAGCTTTTTCCACCTTCATTGCTAAACTGTCAAAAAAACCAAGGGGAATAGGAGAAGCAGATAATTTTTCATCTATCATTTTGTAATCAATATTCTTTTTAAATTGTTTCCAAGTTAGAAATTCCATCCCCTCACAAAAAACAGCTTCTCCAAAATCTACCAACTGAGTGCATGGCGTTACGATGGTCAAAGTTGCGGTTTTTGAGTCTTTTTTTATATGTTTTTCATACAATTCATGAGCACAGGCAATAAGAATTGGATCAATGGGTGCTATTTTATCCAGTGCTTCAGGATATTTTTCTTTAATATATTGAATAATAGCAGGACATCTAGCATCTATTACTGGCTTATGTTTTGTACCTTGTATATATGCTTTGTATGCATTTCTTATCCTATCTGCTTGATTGCTGCAGGTAACAACAGTATATCCTTGATCTTCAATGTGTTTTAGTAACTTATAGTAGTCACTACCCACTATGCTTTCTACTACTGGATTAAGCCAAACAAATTGTTTTTTGTGATTTCCCATAAAAACCTTCCCCCATACACAGATATTTGCACACATTCATTCTAGCGAACCTTTTTATTGATTTAACTTCTTTTTTGTTAATGATTATCATAATCATTAATTTGTTATAATATTATCATATTTTTCTTTTTTTTACCATACTTTTTAAATTTCTTTTTCAACTTAAAAGAGCCTGTCAAGATGATGCTTATCATCTCAACCGACTCTTGTTTATACTATTACAGCCTAACTTCTATCCTCCTTCATTAAATTTTAACAAATCTTTATAATTTGCTACACACCTCCTTGTGCATACTATGCTAGACTTATTAACAAACCTATTTGTAAACAAACTCTATGAAATGATATAATTTCATTGTAAAAGTATAGTAGTTTTTCAATAAAGTAACAAACTTCTACGAAAGGACTCATCGCTATGAAGAAAGTAATATTTCTTGTTGATATGAACGCATTTTTTATATCCTGTGAGATGACTAGAAACCCTGAGCTTATTGGTATCCCTGCAGCAGTAGCAGGAGATCCTCAAAAACGCACAGGGATTATTTTGGCTGCCAACTATGAGGCAAGAAGTTTCGGGGTGAAAACCGCTATGGTACTTCACGAGGCTTTAAAGCTTTGCCCTGATATAAAACTGGTTCCACCTGACCATCATTTCTATGCTGAAAAATCAAGGGAAGTTATGGATCTTCTATCTTCTTACACCCCTCTTATTGAACAGAACAGCATCGATGAAGCATGGCTGGATATGACAGGCTGCGAGAGACTTTTTGGAGAACCTATAGTATCGGCACAAAAAATTATGGATCATATACATAGTGCACTAGGGTTATGGTGCTCTATAGGGATATCAGAAAATAAGTTTCTTGCCAAAATGGCTTCTGATATGAAAAAACCTTTAGGTATTACAGAGCTTTGGCAAAAAGATATTAAAGATAAACTGTGGCCTCTTCCTGCTAAGTCTATGCATGGTATTGGAAAGCAAACTGCTGAAAAACTTTCAAATATAGGTATTGAAACGATAGGGGATTTAGCTCTTTTAAATCCAGGGTTTCTTGTGAAAAAATTTGGGAAACTAGGTGGTGAGCTTCATAAAAAAGCTAATGGAATAGATCCTTCATCTGTAATATCTCATGCTAAAGATGAAGTAAAATCCATCGGTAAGTCTACGACACTTTCAGAGGATCTCTATGATATAGAAACTGCCAAAGTGGTATTGATGCAGCTTGCTGAGGAGGTAGGAATGACTGCTCGTCAGTATAATAAAAAGGGATGTACTGTACAAATTACTATTAAGTATTCAGACTTTCAAACCATAACACGTCAAATGACTATACCACCTACTTATTTAACGAAAGAAATTACATCTATTGGTATTCAACTTCTTAAACAGAACTGGAAGCCTTCCGCTCCTGTACGATTGCTTGGTATTAGTCTTAGTGGTTTTGATAAAGATTGTAGATCAAATCAAATTTCACTGTTTGATTCACTTGATATAAATAGTTTTTCTAATAAAGAAGAGAATCTTGAAAAAACTATGGATAATCTGAGAAATAGGTATGGCATGTCTAAGATTAACAGGGCAACATTATTAAAAGCTGTTAAAAAACAAGAACCGTAAAAAGCTACAAGTTTATAGAAAACAAAAGCCCACAAAGACTTCTATTTCACTAGTCTTTGTGGACCTATAAAACAAATAGTATCAATCTGTCAGACTTATATGCTTTTGCCGCAACCAGCACACATGTTCATTACTTATCATCCCTATAGAGATCAAAATTACACCCTTTATATATCTCTGGAAATCCACACTACTGCTGTATTCAATCGCTAACCCCCTAAAACAAAGGGGCTGCAAAAGCAGGTTTGTAGTAAATTATCTTACAGATGAATACCTTTAACTAGCTTGTTCAAGCTGGTACCGATCTCCTCATCTGTAAAGCAATACTTCATACTGGTAAAACCACTTCTTAATTTTTTTACATCTTCCTTAGCATCTTTATTTCTCAAAACAATATCCGCTATAATTTCAGCTAACTGCTCAAACTCTTTTTTATCAAAACCAAATCTCACCATCTCAGAAACCCCAATACGTAAGGCTCCTGATGCAGTAAAGCCTTCTTCCTCTGGTGTTGCTTGATAGTTTACAATAATGTTGTTGTCTTCTAATCTGTTGGCTATCCCAGGACCTATACCGTAACCTACGTTGACCATAACCTGGTGGGTTTCAGTATAAGATATCGCAGGATCTCCTACCACATCTAAACCAGCTTCCTTTAAGGCTTTTGCAAAATGTTTTGCATTTTCAATGATATTTTTTTGGTAATCATCCTTAAAGTAATTCATCTCGTAAGCTGCCATCAAAAGTCCCAGCATGGTTCCCAAATGGTGATTGCTGACACTTCCAGGGAAAGCTCTTCTTTCAATGGTTTCCCAAAACTCGTATTTAAAATCTTCCTTTTGATAGTTTCCAGCAATAATTCCTCTTTGTGTACCAAAGAACGTCTTGTGCGTAGAACCAGTGACAATTTCAGCTCCCTCAGCAAATGGATTCTGGAAGTAGTCCCCCGCTAATCCAAGAACATGGGCCATGTCATACATAATCGTCGTATTAATTTTTTGTTCATCAACAAATTCCCTAATTTCCTTTACTGGTTCTTTGTGCAGTACCATACTTTTTCCAAAGATGATAAGCTCTGGTTTATACTTATCAATAACTTTCTTTGTTTCTTCAACATCTATTTTAAAATTATTATCCTTTAATACAGGGAAATTCACTACAGCAGATTTTTCGGTAACAGGGTCAATAGCGATATAATCATGTAAAGCACCCATAGGCTGTGCACTTAGATGACCACCTTTAATAATATGGTTATTTAAAACATAACCCAATCGACTTGCTTCCCTCTTGCGATTCACTCTATTTTTATAATCCATTAAAGCACTGAAAACGGCAGTATTGGCCATTTGACCACTAATCACCCTTGTCTCAACTTCTGAACAATTAAAGTATCTTTTTAATTCCTCTACTAATAGATGCTCTACTTCATCTATGAATTTTGTACCTTGATAATAGAAAACATCATAATCATAGAAGGACTTTATTTTTTTATGTTCAGCATATCTAAAGGAAGGATCCATAATAGACAGCATTCTTACAGCACTAGAGTGGGATTGCTCAGAAGGTATCAAGTTGATACATTCCTCTTGGCGCCACATGTGATTTTCCAAACTTTTCTCAATCAAGTTCAACGCTTTTGTTTTATAGTCTGATGCCGTATCAACTTTATATATTTCTTCAAAACCATAAAGAATAGGTCTAGCAAAAGGTGGTGCATCCCCTCTCAAATGATAAGGAGCTATCGCTGCCTTTGCCTTCTTTCCACGAATCTCAACCTCCACCTCATCGTTTACTAAAACATCGCTGTTGACAAGAGCAAGACCGATAGACCTCATACCTTTTTCCTCTTTTATGACAGTGTCTAACCCCTGCCCCTCTGTTTTAAAGTAAGGTGCCATCGTACCACTAGTTACAAAGCCTACCTCTACCCCATCTTTATATACTTTACATCCGTTTCTGGCAATTCCCTTTCCCAGCAAGGCAATAGACTTGATCATCCTTGGTAAATGAGAATTGTCTGAGAAGTCTCTTTTTATTATTCTCTGTAGCGCCTCAAACTGTTTTAGTAATGCTTTTTTACCAATGTACTCTCCTTTTGCTTCAGAAAAGCTGACAGCAAATTTAGCTAATGGTACAGAATAAATAGGAATTTCCTTGCCATCGATATCTAAACCTAGTTCATGACCATAAAGCGGATAACCAGCTTCCATCCTTAAGGTATCCCTTGCTCCAAGTCCCGCAGGTGCTGCACCCTTTTCTATTAAAAGGTTCCAAATAGCAACAGCCTCCTCAGATTTGACAAACAGTTCAAAACCTATAGGTTCTCCTGTATAGCCTGTTTTAGCAACCCGTACTTCTTTGCCATCTAACGCAACAATATTAAGGGCATTTTTAACAGGTTCCGTTAAATAAGCGTCACCTGAAAGTTTCGCCAAAATATTTTTTGAATCAGGTCCTTGTATAGCAATCATTGCAAGTACATCGGATTGATTGGTGATTTGAGCATCAAAGTCTTTGATCACTTCTGTTAAATGTGCCCAATCCTTCTCAGCATTGGCTGCATTCACCACCAACAAATATTCTTCCTCATAAAAACGATACAGGTAAGCATCGTCCAGAGCACCGCCGTTTTCATTAGGGATTATCGTATATTGAGCCTGATTCAAATCTAGAGCTAGAACATTACTGGTTAATACATACTGTAAAAACTTCACTGCTTCTTTTCCAGTGATCACAAATCTTGCCATGTGGGAAATATCAAAAATTCCTGCTTTTTGTCGTGTATAAAGATGCTCCTCACTAATACCCGCTGGATAATTAACAGGCATTTCCCATCCACCAAAGTCTACCATATTCGCCTTTAATCTTAAATGTTCATGAAAAAGTACGGTTCTTTTTAAAGTCTCCATAATTTCCTCCTTGTATTTTTTGATTTTTTCTCTTATTCTGCCATATAAGTATCGGTTTTCTTCCTGTTTTTCGTTTGTTTGACAATAAAAAAGAATGCAAAGCTAATAAAAGCCTTACATTCTCTGTTTGTTTACCTGAGAGTATCGCTATATTGAATACAACTTTCTCCTTCGGCGCCTATTTATTAGGTCTTTTCAGAGGTCCATCCAACAACGATACTTTTGCCTGAGAGTTTCTATGAAGCTTCGGCAATCTTCATATTGCTCCTTCGGCTATCAAAATGAATGATTCATACATGAATTCACTTGATATCTCCCGTTGCCATCATCTGGTCTAATATTTGATTAAATAGAAATAGTTCGAATTATTAATAAAATTATACCACAGCTAAAATCATAAGACAACCAAATTAATTTTGCACACTCCACTTCATTAGGTAAATAGAAGCTGCTCTTCTGTTATGCTTTTACCTTCTCTGTATTCATTGCTTTACTTGCTTGTTTTTTACTTACATACCGGGATAACATAATCACACCACCTATAAAAAATGCTCCTCCTAAGTACAAAGCTATTAGCCATTCAAATGTAGCTTGTTTTGCTGGAACAAGGGCAACTGTGAAATATCCAAAGGAATAGCTGTTAAATAGGGTGTGAGACAAATCTTCCAGCACCACCAATAAGAATACGGTAACAAACACCATAATGAAAACCGCAGGTTGTGCTGTAATTCCCCTAGATGTTAAGATTCCTACACCAACAATCAATATCTTTGCCATAAGCAAGCCTGTGGTAGCACCTATAAAGATTGACTTAAGTTTCTCAGTTTTTGCACCAGACATAGTAAAGAACATTAGCGACAAGAATGCTGGCCACCCACTATGTATTCCAATTGTTTCTAGCAAAAACAATGTTATACACAACCATGTTGCTACAATCAAACCAATGATCATTCTGCGTTTTGATATTTTCCTGTTTTTCATTTAACCCACCCCATATATGATTTATTTTGCTTTATATTGGTGGGTTAGCTTCTCCCACCCACCATTTATAAATTTATTGTATATAATAATTTCACCAATTATGTAATACATTGTAAAACAAAATATACAACCAACCGTTCCTTTTGTTTGTTTATAAGATAAGCTTTTAATAGGAACTACCCTCCTGAAATCACACGGAGAAGAGAAATTTTCATATGATCTTTAGCAGTTATCATTTTTAGATCTATATGTGGTATGACTTGTCCGTCAACCACTACTATTACCATTTGATCTACACTCTCTCCAGCTAAATTCAATATATCTACTACGGTCATACCTTCCCGAAATTCAATTTCCTTATCGTTTACTTTTATCATTAGAAATCAAACAGAGCATCTAATTCTACATCATTGATATCAAATTTTGAGCCTGTGGCAATTGAACGCTCTTTATAAAAAAACTCGGGAAGTCTATCATCTGCAGCTGTAAATCCTGCCATTTTATTAAATGCTCTTTCTGTTAGTATTGTTTTCACTCCCATTGTACTAACTCGGGTAAAGTTGGTGTCTCCACCATAAAGAGCACCCATTAATTCTCCTAGAAGTGGCAATGCTGGTACCACATGTGCAAACGCAAATATACACATCATACTATCTGCAAAACACATAGCAACCTGTAATTTGTTAGAAACATAAGCTTGTGCGGTTCTTCCAGTATCATCAAAGGCTCTGCCCATTGTAATACCTGCAGTGTGGTCTGCTCCCATAGGGCTTGTAGCATAGGTTATACCTGTACCCTTTGTGTTTCGAGGTTCATATCCTGCCAAGGACTGATGCTTAACAACAGGAATTCTTTTGCATCCAAGTTTTTTACCTACAGCCTCACAGCCTTTTCCAAGGAGACTTCCAAATTCAGTACCTTCCTTTAGCTCGTTTAATAATCCAATAACCGCTTCAGCATCTCCCCACTGAATTTTCTCTGTTTCCATGCACATTGCAATAGTATTTGCTACTTCAATTGTATCTACACCTATGTCGTCGCATAGCCTATCCATTTTTGCAATTGCATCTAAATCTGCTATATGCAAGTTTGGTCCAAATAGAGCAATTGTTTCATATTCAAATCCCGAAGTTAAGTACTCTCCATTTTCATCATTATAGGAATTGGAACACTGCACGATACACCCTGGCTGACATCCAATTTTATTCTTTCCACCTCTAGTAGCTAGATTCTCCATAAACTTATTTGATCCAACTTTCTTGTATTCAGGGAAAAGTTTTCCTGAGAAGTTATCCACTGGAAGAATTCCATTTGCCCCAGTTATATCCACAGTTGCGACAGTACCGATGTTTCTAAATGGATCCGTTTTTGCTCCTTCTCCTACCAATTTATTAAGTTTCAAACATACTTCAAGGAATTTTTCTTCATCAGCGTACTGAACTTGAAACTTTTCTTCAGGACTTTCTATTACAATTGCCTTTAGACCTTTGCTCCCCATTAAAGCTCCAATTCCACCTCTGGCTGCAGCTCTACTAGGATGTCCTGACTTAAACTCAGAAACTTGTATAGATGCAGTTTTATATAATCTTTCTCCTGCACTACCTATAGAAATCGTAGCTACTTTGTCTCCATACTCAGCCATTATTTTTTCAACAAATTCGTAGTTATTTACCCCTTTGTATTGACATGCATCTTTAAGTGTCGCTACACCCTTTGCATCTATATGTAATATCCATAAACCTTTCTTTTCAGGAACATTAAGGACCTCTATCATTTTAAGCCCATGGTCCGCCAATTGATAAGCTGCATAACCACCAACGTTACTTTCCTTGATTCCGCCGGTTAGTGGACTTTTTCCCCCAACTGACATCCGATGAGCTGTTGTGAATTTTGTTCCAGCAAACACTGTTGTACAAAATATAAGTCTATTCTCGCTCCCCAACGGATCACACTGAGGAGGAACATTTTTCATCATGTATTGAGCGATTAACGCGCGACCACCAAGATCTTTAAATTCTAGGTCCATTTTTTCCTTTATTACCGTTTGACTCTTCATATCAACAGTTAATTTTGACCACATAACCTAACCCTCCATATTCTTGTTAATTTTATATTCATTTACGCGTCATAAGCAGACTTTAGTATTTCTGCAATCTTTGCAGCTGTAATCCTATATGGAACCAAAGCGAATCCTGTATCTGCTGTCACCAGCGGAGCTATCTTTACAACATCTTCCAGTTTTAAACCAAGTTCTTTCATGTTTGGTATATCCAACGATTTTAGAAAACTTCTTATAGCATTTTTTCCTATTAAACCAATTTCTTCAGGTGTGGCATTCTCTAGTACTTCAGCGCCAAAGCATTCACATATCATTGCAACCTTCTTCCATTCAGTCTTAGAAGTATACTCTATAACTTCCGGCAATGCTGCAGCACAAGCTAGTCCATGAGATACATGGAATTTAGCTCCTAAAGTATGTCCTATACAATGTCCTAAATGCACAAGAGCATTAGTAAATGCCATACCTGCATACATAGATGCAAGAATCATATGCTCCCTTGCTTCAAGATTTGAACCATCCTTGTATGCAATTGGAAGCCATTTCACGATTCCTCGTATTGCTTCCCTTGCTAGTGCATCTGACATTGGATTTGCGTTTCCACCAGTCATAGACTCAACAGCATGTGCCAAAGCATCAATTCCAGTTGCCGCTGTTATTTTAGGAGGAAGCCCTAACGTTAAATCAGGGTCAACGATTGACAGACTTCCCACGCAAACTGGGCTAACAATACTGTCCTTGTTACCTCTAGAGGTACAGGATATAACACACATATTGGTTGCTTCACTCCCAGTTCCACTTGTAGTGGGAATAAATATTAGTGGAAGTCCTGGCTTAAGGTTTTTCTGTACTCCAAAGTACTTCATAATTGGAGGAGGATTGTTTATCAGTACATTAATTCCTTTTGCAGTATCCATAGAACTACCACCACCAACTGCAACAATGCCATCTACTCCCTCAGACTTTGCAATTTCAGCTGCCTCTTCAATCATTGTATCTGGTGGGTCTGGAACAACTTTATCAAAGATGACTGTCTCTACCCCTGCACTCTGAATATTTTGTACTATTACATCAGCAATTCCTACATCCTTGAGTCCTTTGTCATAAACCATTAAAACTTTTTTACATCCCATCTCTCTTACTTTGATACCTGTTCGTAATGAGGCTCCACTCCCCATAATTGCTGGAACAAATACATTAAAAGATGTTATCATATTACTCCACTCCCCTCTTTTATAGTTATAAACTTCAACACTGATATAACTATCATATCCTATTTATGTCTACAGGAAAATATATACAGTAACCAAAATAACACAGCAGTTTTTGTATAAATTCCACTATTCCAAATTTTTTGATTTTAATATTTATTTTTGAGTTTTATATATATCAGTGGTAATATAGTAATGATAAGAACCACAAACGATTTCAAAAGGGGGAGTTCTATGCAATGTTTAGAAATGATAAGGCTACTGCAGGAAGAGCATATAATTTCAGTTTATGATAACATCAATAATATGGGAGATTTAATAATACTGGATGTTGTTTTTTTGATTGATGATCCTGTTTCATGGAGTGATCATACCTTATATATCGGAAATTTATCTCAGCTAGAATCTCCTCCTGATCGTCCTATAATGCTCCTTACCGCAAATAGAAGTTCGCTTGAAAATATATTACCAAAGGAAAGTTTTTGTGGAATAATCAAATCAGAAGATACTCGGAAGGTGTATCAATTAGCAAAAGATATTCTATACGAAGACCTGAAGTCTGAGGCAATTTTATTTAAAGTTACACAAGCAGCCCTCCATGGTAAGAACATTATTTCTCTTATCAACACCGCAGCTTCACTAATTGGAAATGCACTGATACTTGTAGATCCAACTATGAAGATACTTGCATATTCCACCACCTTTGATATTAAGGATTTTTTTTGGCTTGATAGTATAAAGCGTAATCATTGTTCCTTAGAGTTTATGCAAAAGGTCAGATCAAATAAGGATATGCAGGAATGGAGCAAAAATGGAGAAGAATCAAGAATTATAACTTTGGAAGGAGACATCCAGCCCAAACTAGTAACCCGTATAACCCAGAATGGTCACTTAATTGGAGCCCTTGTAATGATTGTGCATCACACGCCCATTAAACCTTCTCATAGTAAACAGCTCCCTCAGATTGGAAAGATTCTATTTGAGACATTTAACAGTGGATTCAGGGATGGTACATACCAATCTTTCTACAGTAGTATTTTGTTTCATATTCTTAGCGGAGATGAGCTTTCAGATACCTTTGATCCTATGACTATGTCTAAATTAGACTTTCCTCAAGAAATGACTGTAGTCGTTGCAAGGTTTATTACCCGTATTGAAAATCGGTACCTAAATCGAACTGTAGGTTTAAAGCTGGAGAAGATTTTCCCAAAAGGATACCTTGTTCAATTTAAGAACTATATTGGTATATTGGTACCATCCATTTCTTCGAAACAACGTAATGCATTGTCTGAACTTGCTTCTGATGAAGAAATCTATATAGGGATTAGTTGGCCATTTAAAAATATTCTAGATTTCAGAAGATACTTTGCTCAGGCTGTGGTATCAATTAAACAGGCTCAAAGTTTTGAAGAAACAAATGAAGTTGTGGACTATACAAATTACTCCTTTTATGATCTTTTACACCATTGTACTGATAAAATATCTCTGCAAAATTATTGTCATCCTGCTCTACAGATACTAAAGGAGTATGACCTATGTAATAAAACGCAACTTTATATAACTTTAAAAACTTTTCTAAATTCAAATAGAAATCTAGGCACTACAGGAGAATCTCTATTTTTACACAGAAATTCCGTAACCTATAGAATCAATCGAATTATCGAAGTAACAGGTCTTAACCTTAATGATATCAATACCGTTTATTCTCTTGTGGATTCCTTTAGAATAGAAGCTTTTCTTGAAGCGGCAGACATATTTAATTCCTAGAAATTCACAAAATTCAAGAACCCTCAGACCTCCATAGGATGGTCAAAGATAACATACCAAAGAACATTTTCAGAATAATAGCCTGTCTTAGTTTTGCCCCGTTCCATTATATACTGCTTTTGTCAGACACATACATATATAGATAACCAACTACAAGGCTTAACAAAATGCAGACTGGATGCATTTGCAAGAAATGACCACAATGTTCAATTCATGTAAGTGGAAAATCCGTAAAGAAATTTGCATGTTTGAGCGGTAGCGAGTTTGCAAATTTTAGGATTTTTCACTGGAGTGAATTGCTAACATTGTTCATTTCTGAAATCGCAGGAAGGCGTATTTTGTTAAGGTATAAAATTGGTTATCTATAGTATAGCACTGATAAAAAACTAACCCCTTCTTAAACCTAGTAGATTTAAGAAGGGGTTTTTGCTTTTTAAGCTCTTCTACATCAAGTACCACAAAAAGTTCGATAAGAACAGCTTGACGTTGGAGGCAACGTTGCGTATTCATCCTGTCCTGAAGAGTAATCGTAGGGCCTTGAAAGAACATCAAGAAGTCGATGCATTACCCTGTAGTCTCCTTGTTTTACTGCTGCTTCTAACGCCTCTTCTACCCGATGATTTCGGGGAATTATAGCGGGGTTGTTCTTCCGCATCAGTAGCTGACAGGATTCCTTAGACTCTTGCTGCCTACTTAATCTCTCTTGCCATTGTTCATTCCACTTGGCAAATTCTTCGGTTTCAAACAGAGCCATATCCTCTAACCTGCCAAGCGTCAGCGCTCGGAAGGTATTGGTATAGTCTGCACGGTACTTGTGCATTATATTGAGAAGGCTCTGAATAAGGAACTCATCCTGCACTTCTTCATTAAATATTCCCAGCTTTCCCCTCATTCCCGCCAACCAATTACTATGATACAAATCAGGAAAATCTGAAATCGCACCCTGAGCCAATTTGACAGCCTGATCCTGGTTAGCATCTAATAGAGGCAGTAGGGTTTCGGCAAATCGTGCGAGATTCCATGCAGCAATATTCGGTTGATTGCCATAAGCATACCGACCTTGAGCATCAATGGAACTAAATACTGTTGCTGGATCATAGGCATCCATAAAGGCACAAGGACCATAGTCAATAGTTTCTCCGCTAATAGTCATATTATCAGTATTCATGACACCATGGATGAAACCAACTAATTGCCATTTGGCAATTAAAGCAGCCTGTTTCTTGATCACTTCCTTAAGTAATGAAAGGTATGGATTGTCATTTGTTTCAACATCTGGGAAGTGACGCTTTATTGTATAATCAGCTAGAGCCTGAAGTTCCTCAACAGTACCCCATTCTGCAGCGTATTCAAAGGTGCCAATGCGTAGATGACTGGCAGCCACACGTGTGAGAATGGCACCAGGCAATTCAGTTTCTCGAAAGACTGATTCACCAGTTGCTACCACAGCTAAGCTACGGGTAGTAGCAATACCAAGGGCATACATCGCTTCACTGATAATGTATTCTCTTAGCATCGGTCCAAGTGTTGCTCGACCATCTCCCCCGCGGGAATAGGGTGTTCTGCCTGAGCCCTTGAACTGAATATCAAATCGTTCCCCCAAAGGCGTGACTTGCTCACCAATGAGTACCGCTCGACCATCCCCCAACATTGTAAAATGTCCGAATTGATGTCCTGCATAGGCTTGAGCAAGTGGCAAAGCCCCTTGAGGAATTTGGTTTCCAGCAAGTATCTCTACTTCTTCATGGGTTTGTAAGGCTGAAGCATTTAAACCAAGAGATGTTGCCAATGGAGCATTAAAAATAACTAGCTTCGGCGAGGCTACAGGAGTTGGCTTAAATTTGGAAAAGAATAATTTCGGTAAATCAGCATAGCTGTTATCTAAATTCCAACCTGTTTCTATTGGTACTCTCTTTTCTGTCATGTTATATACCTCTCTCCTTTCCTTCTGTTCTTCCTTTATCTTTCTATATTGTAAATTTTTTTACATAAAACGAAATCTTGAATACTCTGTAAAATTTTCATTTATCTATCTTACTATATCAGTACAATACAATCCTTTTTAGTGTCTACTGCTGATAACTTACTTATACCTTTTTCGTACAAAGCAGCAGGTTTATGAAAAACATCTGCTTTTCCAATTTTCTTTGCGAGGAAATAGATATTGACCGAACTAATAAAACATTTGCCAACATTATCTATACTGCCATCAAACATACGTCGAAGGAACGCTAAAGGCATAGGATATACACTTTCTGTAAGCTAAAAGCTAAGGTATGCTAAACTTATACCCTAAAGTATAGAAACTATTAATATTTTTTTCAATGCTCTTATCTATAAAAAATCTTGTTGCATAAGATTCAATTATCCCATTGTTTACTTGCTTTTTGTGTATTATAATATTGATTGACTATGAAATATGTATCATTACTTTAAGTTAAGAAGGAGAATTGCAAATATGTCTAATGTAGAAAACAAAGAACCAGATACAAAAACTACTGAAAAGAAAAAGATGAGCTTGCAAGAAGCTATGAAGCAGATGCTTGAAGCAAAAAAACAAGGGAAAGCAAATGGAACATTTCAAGGTAATTCTTTGAATACCAACACAAGTAAACAGAGTCAGCTATCAAAAAAGACAAGTAATCAGCGTAGAAAAATGGGTAGTTCCTAAATAGAATTATCCTCTCTAACCTTGAATTTTATTACTTATCTAGTAAAATTTGATAGCCTTTAAGAGTATTTTTGAGCTTTACAATAACTAAACCACCTAAAATAGGTGGTTTTTGTATTGATCTGCTATTTTACAATGTATCTGAATGTTAGTATTTTAAAGAAGAGTTCTCTATAGGTGTGTGGCTACTACTTTGTATAGTCTAATAGCTCTTCTACTGCTTTAATTCTTGCTCCAGAAGGTAGTGCTCCTGTGACTATTTTTTCCCAAGGGGCTCCTATCACAGACTCCATGATGACTATCGATCCTCGATCATCCTTTTTTCTGATCAATCTACCGCATCCTTGTTTTAGTTTCAGACCCATTTCAGGATAATCTATTTTCGTCACTGGATCTAGTCCTTCTTCCTTTGCTTCTTTACGTTGTACTTCAATTAAAGGATCTAAAGGTGGAAAAGGAAGCTGCCAAATGATAAGAAGGGATAGTGACTCACCAGGTACATCGATTCCCTCCCAAAAACTAGCACCAATCAATACAGATGATACTTCCTCTCGAAACTTTCGTACCAGATATCCTCGCTCTCCTCTATCCTCCCATAAAATCTCGAAAGGCAGCTGATGCTCATCTAGTCCTTTTCTAATTTTCTTTACTTCATCTAAGGAATTGGTAAGAACTAGGGCACGCCCTTTATTTAACTTTAATAAAGCTACTAATTCTTTAATGCTATGGGAAAACCTAGTGCCCTCATAGCCATTTAGCTGAGATTGAGGTAAATAAACAACAACTTGTTCTTCAATATCAAAGGAACTTCCAACAGTAGAACTAGATGGGTTTTGTAACCCAAGTGTTCGAGAAAAATAACTAAAATCACCTTCATTGCTTAAAGTCGCAGAGGTAAACACTACAGGTAATCCCTTGTCCAACAAATGTGTATTTAGCATCTCACTTAAATTCCTTGGAACCACCCAAAAACTGTTATCCCACCGATCTACCCAAATGATCACATCCTTACTTCTATTTTTGCAAAATCTGTTTAATGCCACCATTACCTTTTCTATTTGAACTTCAAAGGTTTGCAGCAAACTTGCAGGGAGAGATTCTATGTATAGTTCTTGTTCAATTTGTATCTCAAGAAGTAATCTGTCTAAGGCCCTATAAAAAGCAGCTGCTGCTTTAAGTAGCATACTATCTACTCGAAGTGCTAAGCGATGCGAATGTTCACCTGCCATCACACAGTGATTAAGTCTTGAAAAAAAATCAGAAGAAGCTTCTTCTAAGGCAATCACTACTGAAATTAGAGATTCCCTAGCTCCTTGGATTTGTTCTAATATGAGGATAATGTCATCTATATCCTCCTTAATAATTTGTTGTCCTGCCTGCATGGCTGCTGGAAGCATAACCTTATGCCCCTCATCAAAAATGACTGCGGAATAGCTGGGAAGAATAGGTCTTTTACCATCAGCAATCCTTTCTTCTCGTGTCCATAAATCATGAAAGAAGATTTCATGGTCAGCAATAATTAAATCCTTCGTAGGTCGATAATGCTCTCTTGCTTTAACAAGTTTGCAAAATCCACGACTAGAACACGTATCACAAGACATAGACTCATCCCAACCTATCTGCCTCCACGTACGATCTGGTATCAGTGGCATTTCTGAACGTTCGCCATGCTTGGTTTTCTCTAGCCATTGACGAATCTCATTAGACATTGTGTCTGATGTGTCAGTAAAAAAGCTTCTTGATTCATTTACCCGAACATCGCAGATATACTGCCGTGGATCCTTTGCCATCCGTGCATCTATCTCTAATCCAAGTATACGAGAAAGCGTCTGAATATCTCCTTTCGGTCCTACAAGCTGTTCTTGAAGTGCTGCCGAGGCACATGCAATCACTACAGGTTTCCCACTGAAACGAGCATAGGCGATTGCTGTAAGTAAATAGGCAAATGTCTTACCTGTACCAAGTCCCGCTTCAGCTAAGTGTACTTTTTTATTGCAAACTGCATCCGCAAGTTGAAAGGCAGTAAATATTTGTTCCTCCCGAACTTCATAGCCATGTTCTGGTAGGATATCATAAAAAACATCACCAATCCATTCAGTTAATTTATGTAAAAATTCTTCTTTTTTATCGTACTCAAAGAGTGCTTTCAATCTTATAGACATGTTTTATTCCTCCTGCTTTGCTATGCAGATTTATTTGATTCTTGTTGGGCTGCATCATTTATTGTATCCCCAAAAGTGATGTCTTATTATAGATATCCAAGTTGGAAACACTTATAAACAACTAATTATTTGAGTTGTGCAATTACTTGATGTAGTGATAAAAATTAAATATAACTAAAAATATTGCACAAGTCAAGCTACATGGATAATTTATGCATAATTTTAACCATTAGGTTGGACATCTATAAAATCTATTGATTAAAACAATATATAAGAGTGTTAGACATCAAGTATAGAAGCGTGATAAACTATAAGAAATGAGATGGATATTTTTTCTTCTCCAAGAAATTTTTTCAATTATCTGCAAACCTTAAATAGTTTATGCTATAAGATTAAAAATAAAGGAGGTTCTTACTTATGAGTGAAGATAAGAAAAATAATTACAAGCTTTGTTATGAAAATTTGTGTTTAGAATTTGCCAAGCATGATCCCACAGAAATGGCAATACAAAGCGGTGCCTTATATGATGCTGATAAAAAACAATTTACCTTAACTTACTTAAATAGAGAATATCTCATCTCTTATCCAGCAGGAAGCATTCAGCTAAAAGAACCACATGAGGAAAGTCCTCTCCTAGATGATGAAAAGTGTGGTTTAAAAATTTTACTTATTAGCTATCTTCACCGGTGTACTAAGACGCCACTTGTAAAGAAATGGGTGCCTTTTAGAGAACTTAAAGGCGTTGGTCATACCTACGATCATTTTGCTCGCCAAGGTATCAGTAAATTAGTAGGTTTTTTTGGAAACAAAGGAGAGCTTTTTTCAAAGGCTGTTTCTAAAATTGGAGGCAAAAAATATCCTTCTGGAGATATAGGCTTTGAAATTAATGTATTGCCCAATCTACCAATAGTTTTAATTTTATGGTTGGGAGATGAAGAATTTGACGCCACTGCTGCGGTTCTTTACGATCCTTCAGCTGTACAACAGTTACATGTAGAAGACTTAGCTGTTGTAGGCTCTTTAGTAGCTGATGAACTTATTTGGATAGCCAATAAGCTATGATGACTAATTGCAAAATAAAAATCCCACTGCTTTAGCTGTGGGATTTTTCAAGTTCTAATGTTACAATTACCTATGGTTTAAAAAGTTGATAATCCGCTCCACTCTTGAAAACGATACATCATGGTTTTGAAGAAATTCTCTTCTTGGTATTTTGAAAAATCAACAGTATAATTCCCTTCTTGATTTTCCCATATTCTATCAAAGTACTCTAGTACATCTCCTGTTATCCTGCTCTCCTTCGGTGCTACTATTTTTAAGTTTGTTTCTAAGTTATAATCTCCGATATTTCTAACAGTAAAGTTTGCGGAACCGCCTATGATGGTGGCTGCATGATCATTTTCAATCACCATCAACTTTGCATGATATTGTTCTCCATAGGTATTATACCATTTCACTTGTATTTTACCCTTCGATTTTTTCACTAATTCTGTTGCAACTTGCCTATTGGGTATGCCATTTTTTTCTATGCCAAAAGCATCCTTATTTGCATCAAGTATCAATCGAATATCTACCCCTCGATCAGATGCTTTGATTAGTTCTTTTATAATCCTTCTCTCAGCTAAATAAAACATACCTATGGTAATTCTATCATCAGCTTTGGTGGCTTTTATTCCATCGACAATATGTTGTCTTATTTTTCCTTCAGTAATTACCATGACTTTGATATCTTCTATAGTACTTTCACTGCTAATATACTCAATATCCTCAAAATCATTACCTGAGAATTTTGCTACAGCTTGTTCTGTTTTTATTAAATCATTAATGACTTCCCCTTCTACCTTAAAAGCAATATTGGAGTGATAAGCACTTGCATCATGAGGATTTGCAGAGGTCACAATTGCTGCCTTATCTGTAATCAATACTTTTCTATGATTCGCCTTAAATTTTAACAGCTTTAAGTAAGATCGCAATGTCACTTTTGGAGAATCTTCACTAAAAGGATTTCTAATCCATCCTTTTCCTTCTGTTCCAAACCACTGTAAAAATGTCTTCCAAAAACCTGAATACAAAGGATTGGGATTTCTCATTTTCGTAGAATCAGTAACCACTACATCGATGTCATTACTCTTTAATTGCTTTAAGTGATTGGATTCATAGGCACCATAAAAATTATTGATCTCATCTGTTATAAACATTATTTTTAAATTAGGGCGTTTTTCCTTTTGTTGTATCAATGTATCTGTCAGTTTCTCCGATAGTTTAGGAAATTCATTTTTTCTGCTGTAATCATCATTAAACAAGAACATATCTATAATAATGAATTCCTCCGCCCCTTCAATTAGATCTATTAATTCTTGGAAAATTCTATGCTCTCGTACCACTTCCCCATTTTTCTTATAGGATAGATCATATATAAATTCTATGTTTGATACATCACTGAAGGATCCTTCGTAAGAAGTACCCTCTGGCATGGGAATAAAAAAGCTATTAATTAACAAGACTGTTAATAAACTTAGCAACAATCCTGCCTTCAACAATTTGATGTTTTGCTTTTGTACGGGTATCTCCAATAATTTTAATTTTTTCATCACATCACCTCCATGATCCTATACTCAGTATAGCTTATTCTGTGACTTAGTGTAAGCTTAATTCATATTTTTATTGAGGAGGTAATGTTTTATCATCCATATTGCCTATAGATAACCAACTACAAAGCTTAATAAAATGCAGACTGGATGCATTTGCAGGAAATGACTACAATGTTCAATTCATGGAAGTGGAAAATCCGTAAAGAAATTTGCATGTTTGAGCGTTAGCGAGTTTGCAAATTTTAGGATTTTTCACTGGAATGAATTGTTAACATTGTTCATTTCTGAAACCGCAGGAGGTCGTATTTTGTTAAGGTATAAAATTGGTTATCTATAACCTACGACTCATCTTTTATTTTTATTCCCGCCATTTTGATAAGATGTAGCGCATTTCTTGTAGTAGAAACTCCACTTCTTAGCTTATAGTCAAATCTTATCTCATTATCTTTATAGTACTCTTGAAAATGATAATTTTTCACACTTCCCTTACTTTCTTGTTCAATATCTGCCAGTTCAAGATCATGGGTAGATATTAGCCCCATAGCTCTATCTTGATCCAACTGCTTTATAAGGAACTTAGCACCTAGATGACGATCATGAGAATTGGTTCCTTTAAACACCTCATCTATCAGAAAAAACACTTGTCCACTATTTCGGGCTGCCGCTACGATCTCTTTGATCCTTAACAGCTCTCCATAAAAGGAAGAGATTTTCCTCTCAAGGTTATCGCTGATTCTCATGCAGGTATATAAATTCACTATAGAACATTTCATAGAAGAAGCACACACAGGAGCCCCTGCATAGGCCAGGACTAAGTTTATGCCTACTGTTCTTAATAAAGTGCTCTTTCCTGACATATTGGAGCCAGTGATTAATAATATCCTCGAGGGTTCTTGGATAGCAATATCATTGCATACCTGACCCTTGGCAATCAATGGATGTCCTACTACTTTTCCCAGGAAAACTGAAGGACTATCTAAAATCTCTGGAACAGTCCATTGAGGATAATCATGACCTATATTTGCTAGGCTTGACAATGCCTCCATTGTTCCTATTGTATCTAACCACTTCTCCACAAATCTTCCTGATTGGTTTTTCCAAGCCTCCAAACCAATCATACATTGATAATCCCAAAGGGTTAAAATATTTATAGGAAAAAACGCTAGATTATTTCTATTTAGAATTCTATCTGTAAGCTTTTCCAGACTTTTCAGCTGTTGACCAGCAGTCAGCCCTTTATTATTCACTAAACTTTGCTGTAGTTCTTTTAAATGTTCAGCATGAAAATTTCCTTTTTCAATATAATCCAGCATCCTACTATATACTCTAATCATGTTTTTATAGGTGTATACTAAGTCCAATGTCTTGCTTCGTCTTTTCATATCTATTAGAAGCAAAAGACCTTGCAGCGTTACTGCCAGTATGGCTACGGATTTAGGCACGATATTTATTAAATATGCCATGACAAGAAGGCTCATAGTAATAATAGGTAGTGACCTTATCCCTACTACTACCCATGCATTGGAGAAACTTCCATTGGCATTGGTTGCCCATTGGAGGAACCTCTCCTTATTCATATATCTGTTATCAATTAACAAACCCTCTACTTGAAGTCTTTGCCTCCACCAGCGTTTTTTTGATAGTTCTTCAACAGCCTTCTGTCGTTTATTGATTACATCTTTTTTATTCTCTGGCTCCGATAACATCTTAGCAAGAGCAATTTTTCCCATAGGTGTGGTAGATCTGCTTACCCATTGAAAAAGAGAACCTTCTCCAAATATATCTAAGTCTTCACTAAACCTATGCTGTCTATTTTTAAATTCAGCTCCATCATCTTTAAAATCCGTCCAATCTCCATCTAATCTTTTGATGGAATCCTCATTGATGGTCTTTAATAAAGTAATATAATCTTCGCTCCTTTGAAGATTGTTGTAGATACTTACTAGATAGATGAATACAGCAATAGATATAAAGAATATAATCAAAGCAATGAGACTGTTTCTTGAAGCCACAAAAAATATTCCATTAATAACCCCTATGATCCCTGCCAATAATCTCAGGTTTCCAAGAGTATTTATGGATTTTGCTAACTTAGATATTGTTTTAGAATAATAAGCAACTCTTTTTTTATAAATGTTCCTAATCTTTTCCAAATAAAAACTCCTTTCAAGACACAGAAAAATCCCACTGCGCTTCCCTGATCTGTGTCCTCACTATTATATATCTCCTAAAATCACTTTATTAAGACATCTTTTAGCAACTCCATTTGCTTTGTCTTTGCATTTATCATAAAATATATCTTCTACCTTCCCAATATTAGCCTTACTGCTAATCCTCTTTTTAATGAACTCCTCTACGTCAAATGAAGGAGTTGGAAACAAATAAAAAACCTTGTAAAAGCAAAGAAATTACTTCTATCTAGTATAGTACTTATTTTTAGTATACAAATTAACTTCTTTACTTATAAAGCAAAATCCTTTAAATAGTCGTAAATGCTGTGTAATTAATAAAGAATACTATTAAGTTACTGATAGCATGTAAAGATTTCAATGGAAATCATTAAAATAAAAAGCAAAAATTTCTTGATAAAGCATGGGATTTATTATACAATAAGACAGTAATTTGTAAAAATTTGTAAATATATACAGAATATTGTCTAAAAAGACAGAAAGGTGTCTGTATAATGCAAAATTCAAAAAATATATCTTTTAACACCTCAAAAAAATTTATTTAAATCTACCATAGGGGGCAGACCACATGAAACTTAAAGCTAAATTGTCTATCACTTTTATTGCAGTATTTTTAATCATTCTTATAGCTAACTCCTTTATTGGCTATTATGATGCCAAGGAAAATGTAGAGGAGCATATATTTACTTATCTAAATGCTGAAGTAAAAACGACTTCTTTATACATTGATGAGTGGTTGGAAAAAAAACTCTTATCAGTAGAAACAGTAGCAAAAATTGTTGAAAAAGAAGAGATGTGGGAGACTTTATTTTCCTTTCAAAACTATAATCCTTTTTTAAGACCTACAGGGTTTGATCAAAACATGAATCATTTTTATCTAGCATTGGAGGATAGCCGATTTACAACTGGAAGTGGCTTTGTACCTACGGCAGATTATATTGCTAAAGAAAGAGATTGGTACCGCGTAGGAATAAAAGCACAACAGGCAACCTTTACAGAAACCTACGTAGACGCAAATACTGGTAATATCTCTGTGGGGGCTACTGCTCCTTTGAAAAATACCGAGGGAGAAGCAATAGGGGTTGTAGCAACAGATATCTACCTAGAAGCCTTAACAGAATTGATTAAAACCATGACCTTCGAGGGATTAGGCTATGCCTTTTTGTTAGGTGAAGATGGCACAGTACTGGCACATCCTCAGGATGAAATGGTAAATACCAAGCTGCAAGAGCATGAAAACTATCGAGAGATTTTTTATATTATGCAGGAGCAACAAAATAGCGTTGAAGAGTATGAGGACAATGGTATAGAAAAACTTATGATGTACAACAAGATTCCTACTACCAATTGGACCTTTGGTATTGTTTTTGATAAGGCACTAGCCTATGCACCCTTAAATAGTTTGCTTCAAAAATATCTTCTAATGATATTGATAGGTACAATACTTATTACAGTTATTTCTCTAATGGTTTCTACAAAAGTAGTCAACCCCATTATTGGTTTATCGAAAGTGATCAATCAACTATCAAACTATGACTTGACCTTTGATGAAAAGAATGAAGCAGTAAAATATTTAGATAGAAAAGATGAAATAGGAAGCATTACCAATGAACTGATGAGGATGCGAGATAATCTTGTAAGCTTAATAAAAAGCACCGCAGACCTATCTCACAAACTAGCTTCATCTTCCCAACAATTAACCGCCACCAGTCAGCAGTCAGCTATGGCAGGGGATGAAGTAGCTAAAACTATTGAAGAAATTGCTAAAAGTGCCAATGATCAAGCAAAAGATACAGAGGACGGGGTATTAAAAACAAGTGAGTTAAGCGAAACTATAGAAGAAAATTCAAAAGATATAAGCAGCATTAATCAAGTAATGCAGCAATTAACACATTTAAAAGATGAAGGTATGACCATCATAAAAGCACTTACAGATAAAACAACCAATAGCAACAATGCAATACAAGTCATCTACAAAAGTACTACTGATACCAATCAAAGTGCAATAAAAATTAGTGAAGCCAGTAAAATTATTGAAGGCATTGCAGAACAGACAAATTTACTAGCACTCAATGCAGCTATTGAAGCTGCAAGGGCAGGAGAAGCTGGAAAGGGCTTCGCTGTAGTCGCTGAAGAGGTTCGAAAACTAGCGGAACAATCTACCTATTCAGTAAAAGAAATAGATGGGATGTTAAAAACTTTACAAGGGGATTCTCAAAAAGCTGTTGAAATTATGCAGGAGGTTCTATCCACCATTAAAGAACAAGTCGAAAGTGTGGAGATGACGGAAAGTAAGTTTACTGGTATTGCTGAGCAGGTAGAGACCGTCAAAACCGTTATCAACAAATCAATGATTTCTGTAGAAACGATGGATCAAAATAAAAATGAATTAGCGGATATTATGCAAAGACTAGCAGCAATAGCTGAAGAAAATGCAGCTGGTACAGAAGAGGCCTCTGCTTCTGTAGAGGAACAGACTGCTGCTATGGCGGAGATCGCCAGTAGTAGTGAATCCTTAGCACAATTGGCCGGAGAAATGCAGGAAAGTATTGGAAAATTTAAATATTAAACAACAGAAGGGCAGAATTTTATTTCTGCCCTTCTGTTTAAGTCATAGTTTAAGTCATAATAATGCTTCTTATTTTACATCTTCCTTTACTATTTTTCCTGCTGGAAGGATACCTTCAACCTCAACATGTGGACGTGGAATAACATGCACTGAGATCAATTCTCCAACTCTTTGTGCAGCTGCAGCTCCAGCATCTGTCGCCGCTTTTACAGCACCAACGTCACCTCTTACCATTACTGTCACTAAACCGCCACCAATGTGCTCTTTACCAACTAGATAAACATTTGCTGCCTTCACCATTGCGTCTGCAGCTTCAACAGCTCCTACTAAACCCTTTGTTTCTATCATTCCTAATGCATCATATTTCATTTTTTATTCCTCCTAGATTTTTTATTTTAGTATTTTGATTTTTGATGATGAATGAATATGCATAGCATTTGCTTCTTCTGTATCCACATGAAACTCTAAAGCAGAAGCATCATTTGCTCTAATAGCAACATTACTATAGGTACCGCCTCTTAATCCACTTATTTCAACTGTGACCACTTCTCCATCCTCCACGCCTAAACGCTTAGCATCTTGGCAGTTCATATGGATGTGTCGCTGTGCTACAACCACACCTTCTGTGATTTGAACAGAACCCTTTGGACCAACTAATGTAATCCCAGGCGTTCCATGCAAATCCCCTGATAATCTGATCTCTGGGGCTACCCCCAACTTAAAACAATCTCCTACTAAAACTTCTACCTGCGTGTAACTCCGGACTGGACCAAGAACTCTGACCTTTTCAATTGCTCCCTTTGGTCCACAGATTGTTACTGTTTCCTTACAAGCATACTGCCCAGGCTGTGACAAATCTTTCATTTTAGCCATCTGATAACCTTCTCCAAATAAGCAATTCATATCTGCCTGTGACAGGTGAATATGGCGGTTGGAAACCCCTACTGGAATTTCATAGGTTTCCTCTGTTTTTACTGCTGAAGATGTATTTACTTCAAGGGCCTCTAGTAAAAGCTTTAAGATAGCTTCTTGATTCTCCATCCTTAGTTGGCTCCCTTCATAGCTTTTACGATTTCATTTACTAGGCTCAAAAGCTTTTCATGATCAGTACAATCTATTTTCAGTCCTTTGAAGGAAGGGGAATTTCCAGGGGGATTTAGTTCAGGATAGCTAAAAGACGCATCAGCGGAAGCTAAAGTACTACAATCCTTCAGACCATAGGCAACTCTTTTAATATTGACCAAATGCATTGGTGTAACATTTTCAGAAACTGAGCTTCCTCCCCATGTACCACAACCTAATGTAAAGGAAGGTATGAGACCAGTGCTGGCACCAGTTCCCCCTTGAGCACTGCCTGTATTTACTAAAATACGAGCGGCTGGCTTTTTGGCAAACTTCATTACCATATCTCTATCTTCCGTATGAAGACTCATGGTATGTCCTATGCCGTTTTGAAGTAGTTGTATACTAAGTTCACATGCCTCATGCCAATCCTTCACCGTATAGAAGGCAATAACTGTGGTTAGTTTTTCATAGGATAATGGATATTCCTCACCAACCCCTTGCTGCTCCCCTATTAAAATCTTTGTTCCTTCTGGAATAGAAATTCCTGCTGCCTCAGCAATCACCTGTGGAGACCTGCCTACAAACTTAGCATTCATGGTGTGTCCATTTTTAAATAACAGCTTACAAACTTTTTTCGTTTCTTCTGCTGTCATAAAGTATCCACCCTGCTTTTTAAGCTCAGCGATCACCGCTTCACGGTTACATTCTTCCACAATGATGGACTGCTCCGAGGCACAAATTGTACCATGATCAAAGGTCTTACTTGCAATAATATTGCTAACTGCTTTTTGAATATTAGCAGTTCTTTCAATATAAGCTGGTGAGTTGCCAGCACCTACACCTAATGCAGGCTTACCTGCACTATAGGATGCCTTTACCATCCCTGGTCCTCCAGTTGCAATAATCATAGCAATATCCTTATGCTTCATTAGTTCATTTGTAGCTTCCATTGTTGGCGTGGAAATACTGCTTATGATATTTGCAGGTGCTCCTGCTGCTGCTGCTGCATCCTGCATTAGATTTACAGCCTTAAGTGTACATTTTAACGCTGCAGGATGTGGTGAAAAAACAATTCCATTCCGTGACTTAATGGCTATAATTGCTTTGAAGATAGCTGTAGATGTTGGATTGGTTGATGGCACGATACCCATTAATAACCCCATAGGTTCAGCTATATCAATTACCTGCTGGTGTACATCTTCTCTAATAACACCAATTGTCTTCATATCTTTAATTGCATCATAGAGCATCACAGAAGCCATATGATTTTTATAGGTTTTATCTTCAACTTTACCAAAACCAGTTTCTTCTACCGCCATTTTAGCTAGAGAAACTGCGTTTTCCTTGGCTACGCTAACCATGTTGTATAAAATCTTATTGATTTGTTCTTCAGTATAGTCAGCAAGCTGATTTGCAGCGATTTTTCCTAATCTTGCAAGGTCTCTTACTTCTTGTACTGAACGTAAATCACGATCAATGTTCTCCAATCATAACCCTCCTTTTCTTAAAGCTCTGTTAAAGGTAGCTATTGCTACTGAAAAAATTTCTCAGGGTTGCAATCAGCGTCATCTTAGAGATAGCAAAGGATCTATAATCAATGTATAAGTCAAGATCCTTCAGTTCCTTCAGGATGACAAAGCCTCCATCAGCTGTTACTGTAATTATCTAGCCAAAATATTTAACAGGGCTTTTCACACAATGAATGATTCTCGTAATACTTTCTAAATTCTGTTATCAATAAATTCTTATCTGCCCTAGAAATTTTTCTTCCTATTATACCGAAGTCTTTATATTCACGGGCTAGATTGCGGAGTTTTATCACCTTGAATTTTTTAAGAGCTTCTATCATTTCTTCTAAGCCATATTCAAGTACCATCTTATCTACTGCTTCCTTATGGTGCAGCTCATTGAAGTTCACCTGTGTTAAAGCACTTGTTTCTTCTTGGGCTATTTCTTCTTGAGCTATATTCACCTTTGAATCTTCCTCTACTGCTTCTTCAACACCTATTACTTCTGACTCAACTTTTACTGTTGCAACTTCTTGAATTGCTGGTTCTTCCTTTGGTTCAGTCTTTGTGGTTGGGATGATCCTGTTTAATTCCTCATGGGGACGGGGAATAATATGTTGTGAAATCAGCAGTCTTTCGTCTATCTTTTTAACAGCGGCTGCTCCAGCTTCTATAGCTGCCTTCACCGCTCCAACATCCCCTGTCACAGCGATGGAAACAAGACCGCCTCCAACATAGGTCTTTTCTAAGAGATTTACATCTGCTGCCTTTAGCATAGCATCTGCACCCTCTGTAGCTGCGATAAGTCCTTTTGTTTCAATAAACCCAAGTGCCTGCATTGCTTAGCCCTCCCTACTCTAGCTTATAAAAGATTATCCTCTTTGGCTGGATGGGTAACATAGAATACCTTCGCTTTACCGGAAGAAGCCCTAGTAACTTTTGAATCTGATGGAATATAGACAACATCGCCAGGATATGCTGTTAATGGCTTACCATCGATGGTCACCGTTAGAGCACCTTCAATTACATAATTAATTTCTTGGCAGGTTAGTTCTCTGTCAAATTTAGAATCATCGATCATTAAGAATCCAGCCCTCATGGAGGACTCATCTTTACTGATAAGTTCTTGATAGGATACCTTTGCATCAGGATCTCCAGTATCCAAAGCATCGAACTTTACTGAATTGCCCCGTACTACCTTTAAACCATTAGAAGCGCTTTCAGCTACATACTTAGGGTTAACAATTGAATCAAGTATTCCACTTAAAAGTCCTTTATCCATCATAGCCTTCAATAACTTATAAATCATTTCACTGTCTAACCCATCTCCGCAGGCCTTTACTGATTCAGATACTTTTATCATCTCAGGTGCTTTTTCTTCACAAGCAGGCTTTGTCTCACAAACAGGTGCTTCTGTAGAAAATACTATACCGCAAGCCTGTGCCACATCTTTTGCTGAGGGTGTGATAATTGTATTACTGTCAATATAAATAATCTTTTGTCCCTGTTTTTCAGCTGTTTCAACGTCCTTTGCACAAATCAACTTTTTCACTCTTTCACATCCTTTCGTATATGGATAACTCGTATTGGGCTTAATAAAAATAAAGGATAAAACTTTTGAATTTATCATCCTGAGTGATAGCGAAGGATCTTGCAAAGTGAATCATCTTTCCTTAGTATTCATCAAGATTCTTCGCTATGCTCAGAATGACACCAACCGTAGTAAAATGTATCTTTATTAAACCTTTAAACTGGTTACCTATAGTCTTTTCTATATACAAAAATTCTTATATATTTTAAAGTAAGGATGCCACCAATACATCCGAGGGGGAAGGTATCACCTCTACATTTACTAAAAGACCATTGTCCTTTGCAGCAGCCTTCCCTGCTTCAACACCAGCTTGAACTGCTGCTACATCACCAGTGAAGATAAAGAAGGATTTACCTCCCAAGCCATTTCCCAAGCGTAACTCTAATGCCTCTAATTCCGCTGCTTTAAGTACCGCATCAGCGGCAACAATCATTGTTGCTTGGGCGAAGGACTCAATAATACCTAAAGCCTGAATATGATCTGGCATTGTTGCACCAGTAATTGCTGGAAATACCTGAGGGTGTACATTGGGTATCACGATTGAATCAACCAAGTATTCCTCCGCCACCCTTTCTCCAGTACTCACTGAATCATAGACCGATGCTACATCACCATGAACAATTGCAATATATTTACCAGGACAGGTAGATGCAGCAGTCACGATTTCCACGTCAGCAGTCTTCACCATTTGATCTGCTGCATATATTCCCCGGGCAACACTTGTAAACTCAACCATTCCTATTGCCTTCGGCATATTCGTCCCTCTTTATCACAATAAAATCTTTTTCAATTGCAACGATATTTCCTGAGACGCTTGCATGTATCGCCGCACCTAAACTATCTTCGGGAATCTTGCCTATTTGTTGACCTACCTCAACATGTTCACCAACAGAAACCACTGGGACCGCAGGAGCACCTACATGCTGTCTTGTTGAGATATATACTACTTCAGGTTTTACTTCAACTTCTGTCATAGGAGCTGGCTTATCAAAAGGATGCAAACCTAGTCTAGCTATAAGACGTTTACTTGGCAGCAACCGGTATTCTCGACTTTTACGGGCTATAAATTCTGATTTTTTTCGTATATATCTTATATTTCCCTCTGCTAATTTACCTTTAAAGTAGGTGTTTGCAAACTTGGGATAAAGTCCTGCTGGACATGAAAAGAGTTCACATAAATTGCACTGACAACAAAGCTGTGCAATCTTTTGTCCTTCAACATCTGTTAGTGCATAGTTTAAAGCACGCATCATTTTATGGGGCTGCATTTCATGCCCAAGAAGATAACGTGGACACATATCTGTACACATACGACACTGCTCACAAGCAGATCTATTCACTCTTCTAGCTTGATCTACATCAACAGATTTTTTTCTTACTAAGTGATGATCTTTTTTCAAAAGGACAAATCCCTTACTTTTTTTCGTAACATAACCATCTAAGTTATTCATCATGGGACCCATCATAGGCCCTCCATCAATCACTGCATAGTCATCAAAGTTTTCAATGCCACTTAACTTTAAGACATCTATAATAGGTGTACCTACAGGGACCTTTACAGTTAAGGGGTTGGGAATATCTCCTGCAACCGTGATATAGGTTTGTGTAACTGGTACTTGCATAGATGCATAGTATATATTTAATGCCGTTTCGGAGTTTACTACAACACATCCAACTTCAATTGGAATACCGGTTTCTGGAACAACCCTGCCGGTTAGTTCATAAACCAGTACCTGTTCATCCCCTGCAGGATAGATATCCGGCAATTCTTTCACTTCCACAAAGTCTCCTACCTGAAGTGCCTGAATCCGTTCCTTCAGTATAGTAACTACTTTTTTATGTTTTGCTTTTATACCTATAAGAGCTTTACTTGCACCAACAAACTTCCCTGCTGCCTCAAACCCCTTTATAATTTCATCTGGGAACAACGCCATCAGCTGTTGATCCACCCTCAATAACGGCTCACATTCGGCTCCATTAAGAAGGATATATTCTGCCTTTGATCCAAGTTTTACATGGGTAGGAAACCCTGCCCCTCCTGCACCAACAATACCGGCTTCTTTTACCATATCAAGAAGACTCATTCTTGTACCTCCTGCACTTATCCAAAGTTGCAATCTTCATCAATAATGCCTACAACAGCTGCATCAACGGGAATACTATCATTGTCCAACATTTTTCGGGCTGCTGAGCCGGTGGAGATGATCACACGATCTCCTATGCCAGCACCAATGTTGTCTATAACAATGAGCTGCTGACCACTGGCACTACCGCCAATAATTTCTGCCAGCATAAATTTTAATCCATTCAGCGAATCTGCTTTTCTAGTTGCCCATATATTATCAATTAACCTTGCAGCTAACATATACCCTTCCCCTTTTCCAGATTACATTTAATCTCTAAAATAGCTGCCTCAACAGAAGCTGTATCCCCGAATATGGCGATCATGATCATATTTTGCGGGCAACTTCCTTTAATATCTGCTACTGTTACACCAACAGCCTTCTCAGCAATATCTGCGGCACAAATCATATCGATCATTCTACCCTGCACTAAACCAATTGCATCCACATAACATAAGTCGTTGCTAATACCTGTTCCTAGCCGCTTCATAAGAATATCCATAGTGCCTTTCGATGGAGACTTGATGATTCTAAATTCCATACTTCAACCTCCCCTAATCGATACCTTCTTGCGTGCAGCTAAGTGCTATGCCTAAAGGTGTGACAAACATAGGATTTTGGGGCTTATGGGTATAAATCCCTGTCTTTTTTGTGATAATATCTTCAATACCTGTCAAGCAGCAGGTTCCTCCCACCAACACTATCTCCTCTACGTTATGATTCTTAATATGTTGATTGATGATAGAAGCTATTTTCTCAACCACTGGTTTTAATACAGGTAACAGCTCTTTATGATTTTTAGCCTCTCGCTTATATAGTTCTGCCTCTTGAAATGACATATTATATGCACCAGAAACAACGAGTGAGAAGTGGGTGCCGCCTGTTGCTTCATCAGCAATATAAACAACTTCACCATTTTTCAATATTGAAATTCCTGTTGTTCCACCGCCAATATCCACAACTGCACCGTTTTGAATCTTAAGAACTTTATTGGCTGCGGTAGGTTCGTCAAGCACATTGGTTAATTCAAAACCAGCAGCTTGAACCACATTTTTCACTGCTCCTGCGTCCAAAGTATCTGTTCCCGGTGGTATTGCAGCCGCACCATAAATCAGCTCTGTATTTAGTTTTTCTTCAATCTGCTGCTTTAGCTCTCTAACAACTTTCACTGCACCAATATAGTCTACTACCATGCCATCACGCACTACGTCAGCGTATCGGTAAGCACCTGCAACTGGCTTGTGGTTTTCATCCAAAACTGCTAAAACAACACATGCGGTACCTAAATCTACGCCGGTATAGTAGACGGAAGACTTCCTTATCATTGGTTGTTCCACTACATCTTCAAAGTCTCGGACAAGCTGATCACAATATTCATAACTTAACTCTCTCTTTGACATCTTTTACCTCCAAAAATAGAACAGATCACTTGGGACAAGGCATTAATACTCTGATGAACCTTCCCGATCACCTCTTTATAGAATTCATTTTCACTATCATTCTTCTCAAGTACCCCTAGAAGAAAGGGTTCTATCTCTCTAAGAGCACAACGCAACCTGTGTAAAAGAATGATCTCTCTGCCCTTTTCCAATTGTATATGGAATTCCGTGATTTCAAAGCAGTCATCCAAATCATCAGAATAATCCTCTGCTTTTATCCCCATACATTCTTTACAACCAAATGTTTCAGTGGTATTCTTCTTGAAATCATCTCTAATACTTGAAAACTCTTTGCCTAAATCAATAATATTTTGGGCTAAAAGAACATCCCTACTTAAAAGTTCCTCTGCAGTAATAAGAAATAATGCTTCCATTGATTTCATCTTCCAGTAGAACATTTTCTTTTTCCAATGGTCTTTTGTTTTTATTTCCTTGGATGGTTCCTCTATATCTTCTGTGTCTTTTTCAATAACAGGAGCATCCTCAACCATATTTATCCCACGATCTAATAAAAACTGACGTCCTCCTGGTGTAAGCCTTTCTCCAGTTTTTATTGCATAAGTAGTAAAAGGTTCTTTTCTAAATAAGTCCCGCAAATCTTCTTCGGTAATAAACTTCATATTCATTCCCCTTTACTTTTCTTGTCTTAAAAACGTGACTTATCAATGTCTTATCACTGAAACTGGAAAATCATATTCCTTTATCCAACCCTCAATGATGGCTAGTTCATCATTGCTTAATTGAAATTCTCCTTCTGCTTCATAGACCATCCCCAACTGCTTGTATTTATTTACCCCCAACTTATGATAAGGAAGTAGATCTATCCCCTTAAAGTTTTTATAATCACGATAGGGCATTAAAAAATCAAGGACTTTTTTCATCTCATCTTGACAGTCATTTACACCTTTTAGAAGAGGCATTCTTATTTGCACATTATAGCCACGATCTAACAGTTCCTTTAGATTTTCTAGGATTTGTTCATTGCTTACTCCTGTTAGCTGGTGATGTCTTAGGGAGTCAATGTGCTTTAAATCATAGAGGAATAAATCAGTAAACTCAGCAACCTGAAGCATGGATTCAAGCTTTGCATAACCACAGGTTTCAATAGCTGTATTGATGCCTTCCCCCTTACAAGCCTTCAGCAGACTTGCAGCAAATTTTGACTGCATCATTACTTCACCACCACCTAGAGTAACACCACCACCTGATATATCATAAAAGGCTTCGTCTTCTTCTATAATTTCTAAAAGTTCATCAACGGTTTTTGTTTCTCCCACAATCGATAATGCAGCTTGTGTGCAAGCTTTCTGGCACCTATGACATCCTAGACAATCAATGCTTCGATTGATTACATGTTTTCCTCCCTCGGTCATGCTATGAATTCCAACAGGACAAACCGAGACACAAGCACCACAATCAGTACATGAACTGCTTTTAAACATCACTTGATATTTTCCTTCCAACCCTTCAGGGTTAGAACACCACTTACAGCGTAATGGGCATCCTTTAAAGAACACCATGGTTCTTATTCCTGGGCCATCATACATATTGTATTTTTGTATATTAAATATAAATCCTTTTCCTTCAGTTATAGCCGCCTTATTATTGCTCATATCCTATCATCTCCCGTTTGATTCCTTTAGCTATCTATAGAATAGATCATTTACCTGAGTTGGTTCTCCATATGCCTTATAGCATAGGAGCACCCAACATCAGGTAATATGAAATGTCATAGAATTTACTTCATTAGAAATGTGTCAACATTGTTCTGCTTATGATCTCATCTTGAACATCCTTGCAAAGTTCAACAAAGAATGCACTATAACCCGCCACACGGACGATTAAGTCACGATACTGCTCTGGATGCTTTTGTGCTTCTATTAAGGTATTGTTATCTAAATAATTGAACTGCATTTCACCAAGACCCAACATACAAGCAGTACGTAGTAATGTTATAATCCCTTGTTCACCCTCCGGTGTATCCAGTAGACCTGCCATCAGCTTAAAGTTATGCACCATACCTAAGTTCATGCTATCGCAAGCCATCTTAGAAACGGATTTAATAATGGCGGTAGGTCCTTTAAAGTCTGCTCCTTGTGTAGGACTGATACCATCAGATAATGGTGTCCAAGCTTTACGTCCGTTTGCAGATGCACCAGTTAATTGACCAAAAGGCGTGTTGTTAGAGATCGATAAGGTACCATGGCACATAACAGAATATAAAGTTTTGTACTTACGGTGTTCCATTTCAGTAAAGTTAATTAAATCAGCAGCAATTAAATCTACATAGTCATCGTCATTACCATACTTAGGTGCCTGTAGGCAATCATTTCTTAGTTGCTCATAGCTTACAAAGTCAGCTTTTAATGCTTCGTTTATTTGGTGTAGGGTATATTTCTTTTCGTCATAGACTAATCTTTTAATAGCCGCCATAGAATCTACATAGGTTGCTAAACCACTCCAAACAACCCCTGGACCAAAGTTGTACATAGCACCACCAGCTGAAACATCTTTGCCTTTTTCCATGCATCCCTCATACATAATGGACATGAGCGGTTTTGGTGCCAATTCTCTATGAACACGCTGTGATATAACGGTAGCTATACTGCTCAACTTAGTAATATATTTAATCTGTTCCTTAACAGCATTTTCAAAGTCTTCGTAAGTTTTGAACTGATCCAAATCACCCATATCAGGACAAACCTGCTTACCATACCATAATGGAATACCTTTGTTCAGTGCTAGTTCAATAGCAATAGGCCATTGTGTATAGGCTGTAGAGGTCCACTGGTATAAACGACCAGACTTTTGTGGTTCAACACAACCCATTAAGCAATAGTCACGGGCATCCTCTATAGAAACACCCTTTGCCAACATCATCTTAATATGAACATCGTCAAAATGGCATGCTGGGAATCCCATACCAGAGCGGACAACCTCAACAATCTTCTTTAGATATTTCTTAGGTGACTGACTGTGAATACGTGTTGCCAAAGATGGTTGATAGATTCTAACATGGCGAACTGCATCCATTAATAAGTAGGTCAAATCGTTTGTGGCATCAAGACCTTGACGGGTAACACCACCAACGCACATATTTACAAATGGTTGGTATCCTGCAAAGAATTTAGAACCACCTTCACTAGTAACCCACATCATCTCTGACATTTTGATTAGCATACAACCAGCCAATTCAAATGCTTCATATTCCGTCATTCTGCCACTTTCTATATCCGCTTTGTAGAATGGATACATGTATTGATCAACACGACCAATTGACATACCCGTTTGGTTTTCTTCAACCACTAGTAAAGACTCCACAGTCCAAACAGCTTGAACAGCTTCCCAGAAGGTGTTAGGTTTATGGGCTGGAACCCTGCTGTTTATTTCAGCAATCTTTTGTAGTTCCGCCTTACGCTTAGGATTCGTCTCTTTTGCTGCTAGCTCAGCGGCATACTGAGATAAACGTTTGGCATAGATCATAACCCCTTCGGTGGTTTCTATAACAGCTTTGTAATAATAGATTTTTTCAATATCCTCAGGATTCTCATAGCTTAACTTATCTAAATGCTCCTGTGCTTCTCTTTGAATATCCAACATACCTTTTTTCATTAGGATAACATCATAACCTGGGTTGGAGTCTCCTCCACCGTTTAGTGCGTGGTAGGAACAATCAGAAACAAAGGATTCCCCTGAAATCTCCCAAACACCAGCCTCACGGTATTGATCTTCACAATATTCATCAACAGATTTACCTTTCCAAAAGGGGAAAAGCTCTTCACGCATGTACTTCTTATCTTCTTCTGATATATAAAATGGATCTTGAGGACGAGTACCAATGGTATCAATTTCATTTTCCATCCATCTCCATGCTATATCAGGTGAAAAAGCCCCAGCACGAGGTGCACCACAAGGCGCTCCAACTATCAGTTCATCTTCTTGAATCACTAAGGGTGCAGTTTCACAACAATAGCGGAAACTCTTGGCTCTTAGTAAAGTTTTAGGCATACCAGGGTTTTCCTTAGCAATCTTGGTGATGGCTTTAGCACGGTATGTAGTGATGCTAGGCTTCCACTTTAAATAGGTTTCCTTCAATCTCTTAAGACGTTCCGTCATACCATCTGGAATACCAATCTCCTTCACATCCGACGGTGTGCAACTTGGAGTACTATCCTTTGTCATTTCTTTGGAAATGCCTTCAAAAACCTTCATTAAAGAGGATCGTTCTTCTACAGACATATTTTTAGTGGCTTCTGCCAGCTTATTTGAAAATTCACGAATATCCAAAATTCTTCCCTCCAATTCTTTTTCAATCATTTCTTAATTTAGCTATCTGCACCGGTGATTCATTAAAGATTCAAATTTTCTAGGGAATAGCGCGAAATAATTTTTTCGATGTCTTGATGTGGACTTGCGATAACAACCGAGCTATAAACTTCAGAACCCATATTTTCTACAGCTCTTACCCCGGTTTCTACAGCTGCTTTGCAGGCTCCTACATCTCCTCGAACTAGCACAGAAATATAACCAGAAGCTACGTTTTCGAAACCAATTAATTCAACATCAGCAGCTTTGCACATTGCATCCGCAGCCTCTAAAACATATACGATTCCAAATGTCTCTATTAAACCTAAAGCATTATATCTACCCATATGCAGTTCATCTCCCCTCATTTGTATTTATTTATCAATGTCATATAGCGAAACAATATTTCCAATGGCTTGAATAGGTCGTGGCATAACATTTTGTGCTGTTAATTTGCCTATTGCTGCTGCCGCCGCTGCTCCTGCTTCTACAGCCGCCTTAACGGCAGCAATATCTCCCTTTACCATAATCGTAACAAGTGTGGAACCTACATTTTCATAAGATACCAGTTCAACATTAGCAGCCTTTAACATTTTGTCTGCCGCCTCAAGTGCAGGAACCATTCCCACTGTCTCAACAAGCCCCAATGCTTCTTCTCCGTAATACCTCATCGTATTTCCATCCTTTCAAATTCTTTATTGTTTAGTACTTATTTCAATCTTTTTGCCTCTGTTTGATTAGTCTCTATCAGTCTTTAATGTATTTATTAATTGTATCTTTACCTTCTTGATGTGCTCGATAATAAATTTTTAAGGCACCAGCTTGATCCAGTTCAACTCTTGCTTCTTCAAGAAGACCATTGGCCTCAGCCGTCATCAAGGAATTAAGTACATCATCTTTATTAAGAGCTTTGAATTTGCCGTATTCTCCTTTTAAAGCTTCAATGACATCTTCAGTACAAGCTTCTTTTATTCTTGTAAAATATTTTAAAATAGCATAATTAAGCGGCTTCATTCGCTATCTCCTCCTTTTTACCGAATAAGTCCATTGGATTCATTGCAATTACCAAGATACCCAATGCCATCATGATTGCAGCAGCCCATTCTATCACACTTAAACTCCAGCCTTCCATACCGCCAATTACACCAAGTAGTAACCAACAGCTTAGTGGTCCAAAGAAAGAATACGTTCCGTTAGTAGCCATTCCTAGAGCGGCACCCGTCATACTGTTGGCCTTATACCACCACATAAAAGAAATAAATGCTACAAACCCAGATACAGCAAACCAAATCATAGCAGGACCACTTGTAAAAGCTTCTCCAGCAAGTTTAAATGAAAGCATCATGTCGCCTTCTACCATACCCAGTATAGGAAGTAAAATAAGTAAGTTGGCAAGACCTGATGTTACCTGACGTATGGTAATACCAATTTCAGTATCAATCATAGCTGAACCATAACCAGCTATAACGCCTTCAAATCCCCAACCTAAAGCAGCTACAAAAGCAATAATAAGTCCTAGTACTACACTATCTGCTGCTTCACCACCGATACCTACACTTCCAATCATGACGCTGGCGGAAACACAGATAATAATACCTAGTGTCATACGTTTGTTTAACTCTTGCTTATATAACACTCTACCTAAAATAGCACCTATTGCTGGACAAAGAGCAGTTATTGGGATAGCCATTGAGCCTGCCAGCTGAATACCAACAACATAGGATACATTGGCAATAGGACCTCCTAAAAGAGCTGCCAACATGATCATCCGACCAGGGGTAGTATTAATCGTTCTAAAGAAGTCTCCAAGTTTTCCCTTCAAGCCTACGTTAAACAATGCCCAAATAGCACTGCAAATATCATTTACCGCACTTCCAAGGGCACCTACGATAAATATGATAACAAAAGTTGATAATCCTCCTGTGTTATCACCATACCAGTCGGCCCAAACCCCTTTGGACATACCCAATGTCAAGAATGCTGAAAACATTCCATAAGTAAGACCTGATAATAAACCAATAATGATACCCTTTTTGAAAAACTGCGATGACAATTTTTTCTTAGCAGCAATTGCAGATGCATTGGCTACCGATGTTGCTTCCTTCATAAATAAAACTCCCTTCTTAATTTTTTGCGTTTTTCTCCGACAATGCTTTACTTGTAATAATGATTTTAAAAAGTGCTGTATTTATCATTATATTTATCATAACTTAACAATGGTTTTTTTTATGGCACAAAATCGACAACTTTACTGTAGAATATCCTTTGGTTTTTTTACGTGATTGTACTATCGTCAGTTTTTTGTACTAATGGTATCGATTTTATTTTAGTAAAGATAGTGAATAGGATCATTTTTTATTGCACAATATCCATCAAGGTAAAACAAAAAAACACCTTGATTTCTCAAAGTGTCTTTTTAACATCTTATAAATAGGACTGTTTCCCATGAAAGAATCAACAAGCATAGCTGTCTAATTCTTTACTATATCAGCAATCGAATAATCTGATAAATCAGTAATTGCCTTGATATTCCTTCGAAAACGTTCGTACCTCATATAGCAGTAATCAAGAAAATCATCACCGTTGTAGTGTCTAATCAATGCCCATACCATCCAAAGCAAATCCTGTGCCAGCATATAGCATTTTATTTTTAGCACTTCTTCCGGCGTTGGTGGTTGCCCATAGTAATCTAAAACAAGATATTCAATGGATTCTTCTGTCAACTTAGATTCCAGAATATACGCAGCCACATCCCAACTAGGATCATTCATTCCAGAGTACTCCCAATCTATAAGGTATGTTCTGCCCTTGTCATCGAGAATAAAGTTTTCTGGCACAGTATCATTATGACAAGGAACAGAAATGGGATTTTTTATGTTTTTTTCTAAAAACTCCATTAACTGCTTTTTCAGTGGAGCATAATCAAAGAAAAAATCCCCCTGCATCTCTTTAACAATCTCTTCATACTTATTCAACTCTGTTTGAAAATCAAAGGAGTTGGGAAAGTATTTTGGACTAGCATGGGTTTTTTTCATTAAAGCAGAAACAGCCCTCAAGTTGACAGGAGAGTGTGGATTAGCAAGAGCAATATTTTTGCTGTTTTTAATATACCTGCTGATTTTAACCCCGCTGATCTCATCAAAATAAATACATTGGGAGTTTAGTCCCAGCTCCGAAGCAATACTACTGTTGACCTTTTCAATTTTTCGGTCAATCATCTGATTAGTCATGCCCCCTGGTTGACGGATCACATATTCCTCACCCTTGATCTTCATAATGTAGTTGTAATTAGTAAGCCCACCTGCAAAACGGGATTTATCAAATATAATACTATCATCCTTAAAAACAAGACGCAGTTTTTTTTGTACGATCTCTTCCATATTCATCAGTAATTCCACCATATATATAAAATTTGTTCTTTGTCTATGGGAGCATACAAGAGGCTGACAGCAAAGGTGTCAAGTACCTTAACAAACCAAAAGTCCAATTCATAGCTCCCTGAGACTTAACTTATTATAGCAAGAATAGTCTATAGAATCAATACGTTGCTTTATGTCTACCTGTTCTTCTAGAAATAGTCCACTTTTTGAAGTCCTCTCTACAAGGGTTCCTCATTGCAAAACTGATATTTTATAAATAAATATTGGATGTAGCCTAAATTTTTATCCTTGGGATATAGTAATTGTTCAAGAAAAGAGATTTTGTACAATGTCCAATTTCAATAAAGTACAATAATGCTACAACGATATGGTGAATCTTCAATAAAAGAATTGTTTTGTATGATATCATAAATTATCATTTGCATAAAATTTTACATCAATGGGAGGTAATGATCATAGAAGACAAGTTTATACTGAAATCAAAAGTTTATTTTAACACCCAATCCCTGCAACTTTTAAAACAGATTACTGGGTCCCGAGCATTTATTGTTGCTGATTCTATCATGGAGACATTAGGGTACCTTGAAAAAACAGTAGATTACCTAAGTGAAGCAGGAATAAGCTCTGAAGTTTTTTCAGGAGTGCGTCCTGATCCAGATGTCAAGGTAATTGCAGAGGGGCTGAAGCTTTATAAGGAAAGTGCTGCGGATGTCTTGGTGGCCATAGGGGGAGGTTCCGCCATCGATACCGCCAAAGGAATTCTTTATTTTGCTTGGAAATTTGGAAGTATCGAAGGGGTGGAAATTAAAAAACCTCTCTTCATTGCCATTCCCTCCACCAGTGGAACTGGTTCCGAAGTAACTGACTTTTCCGTCATTACCTGCGAAGGAGAGAAGGTATGCATCGTAGATGAATTTATCGCCCCAGATATAGCCATACTAGATTCTACTTGTATTCAGCATGTTCCTCAACGGGTGGTGGTAGATACGGGAATAGATGTTTTAGTTCATGCTATCGAGGCCTATGTTTCCACGAAAGCCACGGACTTTACAGACGCCCTGGCAGAAAAGGCCATCAAACTTATATTCGAAAATCTTGAAACCCTCTATATCGACATAAATAATGATGATGCTAAGGATCATGTTCAAAACGCTTCCTGTATGGCAGGAATGGCATTTACAAATACAGGTCTTGGCATCAATCACAGCCTCGCCCACGCCTTTGGAGGAGCTTTTCATATTTCACATGGTCGCTCTAATGCACTATTGCTCAAGGCCGTAATGGAATTCAACGCTGATCTAGCTGGCAGTGCCAACGGTTATGCGGCACAAAAATATGCAAAGCTGGCAACAATTCTACAGCTTCCAGCTAGAACAAGCCGTGAAGGGACAGTTAATTTCATGTTGGCAGTAGAAAAGTTAAAAAAATCCCTAGGAATTGAAGATAATATGAGAACCCTTGGCATTGAGGAGAGGGAGTTTGAAAACCTACTAGAGCAAATGGCTGAAACAGCAATGCTAGATCGATGCACCCCTACCAATCCTAAGCAACCTTCTAAAGAAGATTTAATCCAAATTTATCGAAAATGTTATTAAGTATAACCTCCTCTTTGCCAGCAAAGGGGAGGTTTATTTATTCCTTCTTATAAAATTCCAAGATGTAGCATTTGATTAAGGGATAAACCTTTTTAGTGTGTTATTTATTATATATAGGCATTAACTTAACACAATTATTACCAAAATTCTCTTGAATTGCCATTTTACTAATGCTAAAATCCTTTGACTCCCCTCAGTATGACAAATTATGGTTTAAGTTAAGGCTAATGATTCATTATAAACGTGATACATGTTATTTACTTTGTTGCTATTATATATTAAAATAACAACATAATCTTTTTTGCTTTGAAAAAGTCTTTGCAACTAGTATAATGCAGCAATTTTTCTTTTTCTAATTGACAATTGCTTGCTAGGAAGGTGTACTCATAAGAATGAATAACGTCGATAATCCTCTTAAAAAATTATTAGCTTCCAATCTATATAACCGCTATAGTGGTATTCTATCTTTATCAGATATTTCATTGTTTTTGGTAGATGTAAGTGGTGATATTTTGCTTGAGCTTATACCCTCCCCAGATTTTTGCAGTCATGTATGTATGAAAAGGGCTGATGAAGTATGCTCCGACTACAAAACTCGTTTTAAGCCTGATCAAGAGGGCAGTTTTGTATGTCGTCATGGTCTAGAAAACATCTTTTTACCTATTAAGGTGAAGGATGAGACTTTGGGTTATATAGCTGGTATGCAGGTATATTCTCAGGATACTGAGTACAAAAAATACATGATTGATGTCCAGTCCCTAAAAAGTACTAGAAACGTAGAATTAGAATTTATCGCCAAATCTATTGCCGCTCTGAAAACCGTAGAATTCAATAAAATTCAAATACACCAGCAGTTATGTCGTCACATTGCCAAAAATATCTCTCTTGACTTATCAGAAAGTGTCAGTGATGTTAATCCACATGTGGCAAGGTTATCGATAGAAAAAGAAATACTTGAGAAAAAGATCATCGATCTAGAAGCGAAAAACATGTCTCTGGTAATCAATCCACACTTTTTATTTAATACCTTGAACTGTATCGCCCGTATCGCATATTTTGAACATTCCCATACAACGGAGGAGCTTATTTACTGTCTTTCTGATTTGCTGCGATACAATTTAAAGCAGGATGATCAGCTTCATACCATCGCTTCTGAAATAGATAATATCGAAAAGTATTTGTATATACAAAAAGCACGATTTAAAAGTCGCCTAGAGTATAGCATCGATGTTCCTGAGAAAATTAAGTCTTATAGAATCCCCAACATGGTCATACAGCCTATTGTTGAAAACGCCCTTATTCACGGTATTACACCAAAGCGTGACGGAGGTAAAATCAGTATTTATGGGGAAAAATACAAAGAAGCAATTGTTATTTCTATTGCAGATAATGGGGACGGCTTCCCAAAAGATGTTTTAGATAAAATACAACAGTGTGAAAATCAATCTGGTCTAGGGTTTCGCAGTACAGACAAACGTTTAAAACAATATTATGGCGAAAGTTACGGATTGGAAATTGTAAAGTCTGATTATTCCGGAAGTACAGTAACCATCACCATTCCTACTCAACCATTAGGAGGTGCTAGCGATGAACGTCGTCTTGATTGTGGAAGATGAAATTGTTGAACAAGAATTCCTCAAAACGGTTATACTTGATGAAGTTCTTCCAGAGGATAAGGTGCTAACCTGCGGAAGTGGCCTCCAAGCTATCCAACTGGCAAAACAGTATCGACCAAATATTATTATCATGGATATAATGATTGCAGAAATGGATGGTCTGACTGCTGCTCAGGAGATCAGAGGATTTCTACCTAACGCGTGTATTACCATTCTATCCGCTTATTCAGATTTTTCGTATGCTCAAAAAGCCATCAATTTTCGGGTTTTCGAATATCTTTTAAAACCTGTCAAACCCGCCGTATTTAAGGAAGTATTCCGAAAAATGCTGGAATTTGCACCCAATAATCCTGTGGTAGTAGAGGAAAAGCCTGAAGAAAAGCACATAAAAGCAAAGGATCAACGACAATCCTTTATCGAAGAGGGTATCAAATATATAAAAGAACATTTTAGGGAAAAACTGACACTAGAAATGGTTGCATCTAAGGTATTTATGAATCCCAAATATTTCAGCCATGTTTTTAAAAAGGAGATGGGCGTCTCATTTACTGAATATATCATTCAACTAAGAGTCCAACATGCCTGTAGATTATTGGAGACAACGAATTATCCTGCTTATCGGATTTCGTCTGAATGTGGCTTCTCAGACCCATCCTATTTTAACAGGGTATTTTGCTCACAAATGGATATGACTCCTCAAACCTATAGAAAAAACCTGTGTTTGTTGAAATCAAACGATGAAAGTTCTTAGGCATATGTCTGTAAATTAGTATTTATGCTAAAATTTTTTGTTGTTTATCAAGCTATATTGAATGAAGGGACAAGTTTTCACTTGTCCCTTCATTCATGTCTAACTTCTATGAACCCAATATAATAAACTTGATAAAAGTTAAAAAATCTTTTTTAATATTTTCATCCGGTGGCAAAAAGTCAAATTCATCTTTTAAACCTTCAATTAATTCTAAAAGTGTTTTTTCCTTCTCCATATATTCTTCCTCCTATTTGTATACACCATGTTCGTGTACAAATTTGTTAACTGCCTTTAAGTTTTCTACGTTTAAATCACCTCTAGATAAAAGTTCTCTGCTGGTTGCAAATATGTATCCGCCTCCAGGTGCACATTCATCAAGCAGTTTTTTTGCATAATCTATACATTTATCCTTTGTGCCCATTTTTAACAGTTCTAAAGGCATACCACCAGCAATTGTGATGGTATCTCCAATTCTTTTCTTGGCTTCGAAAACATCGTCTCCCTCTATAATACCTATAGCAAAGTTCTTTGGCATGCTATTTAAAAGATGGTATTTATCTTCCCATTTTCCTTCTAAGAAGATGACCAGTTTTCCCCCCAACGCATGTATTTTAAGAAACATTTTTTCATAAGTTGGCCAAAAGAATTTTTCGAACTGCTTTGCATTAATAAATGTAGGGAGGTGCATCATTGTAGCGTAAAATGGAAAGCTCTCTATTTTTTCTGTACCAGGATGTATCCCCATAACATCATTAGAGAATTCTGCTAGTGCATTGATGGCTCCAAGAAGTTCTTCAGGACGGCGTCTTAGATCCAGTGAAATTCCTTTAAAACCCCTCAAGTAATCAAAAATAATATCCATAGGCGGATATGCAAAACTGCCGACTAGGACAGGTACTCCGTACTTTTCCTTCAATGTCTCCTTTAATTTTTGTTGTACATATCCCTTCACCTTCCAATGATCTAAGAGCTGTTTTAAGGTGGCATAGTTTTCAGCTGGCGATCCATTCAAATTGGCTGCCTTTCTTGGTACCAATTTATTAAATATAAATTCCATAGGGTTTTTGATTAAATCAGGATAATCTTCCGGTTCCATAGGTGTTATTTCTTGATGTTGTATCGTCTCCCCATCTCTAGAGATAAAGTGACTTTTACTTCCAATAATTTCGGCACTTTTAGCATCGAAAGCTATGCCACATGTATAAGTAGCATCGCAATAAATATCTTCATGAGGTTTGCAAAATACTTCTATTTCTTTTTCTGGATTTTCTTCAATTTCTTTTATTGAACTATTTGCATAAGAAACTGCCCAAGTACCATAGGTTGATAATATTGGTACTCTATCTGGTTCCTCATGATTAACAGTTGTTAAAATCCTCTTTATTCGATCATCGTATATTTTTTTCATATCTTCCATTTGCTCCACCTTCCTTTTAGAAGTTTTCTTATCTATTGGTATGTATTTATAAAGACATACGCCTATAAACTTTAATATGTTAGGGGGGTACATGGACAAGTCTTCGCTACAGTTTTTATTCAAAACCTACTATAGGACCTTATGTACTAAAATTGAAGTTTAAAGACGTATGCCCAAAGTTAGCCTTAGTTTTACAAATAATCACTTTACATGGTTAAGTACATAGAAAAAGCAAAGACTAAGTCTTCATGAGATTGAACATTTGGGGCAATGAATTCTTCCTCTTCTGAAGAAACATTGTTTTCTTCTACATAATCTGACCATGAAGTGTAGTATTCTGATTTAAATTCCATCTTAAATTCCTCCTTTAATAAACGCCATATTCTCTCACAAATTCATTCACAGCAATAATATTTTCAGGTTTTGCATCCTTTATATTTAAAGCTACCTTATCAAAAGAAAATATATAATTACCTCCTGGGGCAAGAATATCAACCAATTCTTTGGCCTTATCAATACACTCTTGCTTTGTTCCTTGAGCTAATAGTGTTAATGGATAAAGTCCTGAGATAATATGCTTTTTTCCTACTTTTTCTTTAATTATCTTTGGATCACCATATTCAAACATCATGTGTATGCCCTTAGGTAATTCATTTAAATAATCCAGGAATCTAGTCCAGTCATGTTCAACAAATAGCAATACACCTGCTCCAGCAGCCCGTAAACCTTCTACTAATTTCTTAAAGGTTGGCCAATAGAACTTTTCAAAGTCCTTTTCTCTCATATAAGGTGCCATATGAAGAGGAATAAATGTTTTTTTGCTGGCAGATGAATGAGGCTTTACACCAGCCTTCAGCATCATGGGCAGTACTGCTTCACATGCTGCAAGTACTTTTTCTGGATGTCTTCTTATATCTGCACTAATTCCGCTAAAACTTCTAAACTGATCAGCAATTTGATCAAAAGGTGCAATAGATTGACAAGCTACACGACTATCAGCTAGGCCATACTTTGCATTCATCTCAGCATCTGCGGCAGCTATTTGCCCCATGATATCAAAAAAGGCCTTCTGTGCTTTGGCAAATACCATAGATCGCTTTGCTGGTGATACATCTAGGTTTGTATATAATCGTGGAAATATTTTATCATGCATAAATTTATAGGGATCTGCAATCATTTCATCATACTCTTCCGGCTGCATACCTGTAATCTCTGGATGTTGGATTTGCCCTGAAGAACTCATTATAAAGTTTTTTGCTCCTAATATATTATATACTGGATATAACCTTGTAAATGTAGCTGGATTAATATCAGATGCAAAGGATTTTGCACCAACTTCAATCATATCTCTAAATCCACTAACATCCCATTGCGCCTTTTTTAAGTCCACCCCAGCATATTGCATAATATATGTTATATCCATCCAAGTATATACAGGCACCCTTTTAGGTGTTTTTCCCTCATCAATATCTTGGAAAAGTTGATTTTTTTCTGCTGCTTGTATCAATGCAGTTGAATCCATTGTTAAATCTGTCATTTTTATCTCCTCCTTTGACTTGCATTAAGATATATTTTTTCTTAACCATACATAGGTTAAGTGCTGTAACAAATCATATGAGTACGATTGCATTTATCTTTAGTAAGCCACTACTTTTTAGAACAAAGTCTTCCTTTGGAAGATTTAAAGGATGACTTTGTTGAAACCAATATACGGAAATTATAACTTATCCACAATTTATAAGGTTTATAATTTCCTAATGGTTATAAAATATAAAAAGCTTAGTTTATTACCGGTTTATACTTGTATATACAGCTTTATTTAAAAAATAAAACCTTATTTCTCTCTGTAAAATGAAACATCAAGATAAATTAGATTTTTTGAGTTGTATAGCATCTACTACTTTAGGAAACATTTTTATACTATTTTATATATGCAATTGTAAAACTATGCAATTATTTTCTGAATAGTGTACATATTTTAATAATAGCATACCCCATTTGGGAGGTCAATAATTTTTTAGCTGTGGTTTCTAGAAGCAAGAGGCTTCTTAACCATTTAAGTTAAAGCACAACTAAAAGGACTGAGCCCCTCATAATACTAGGCTCAGTCCTCATTAGCTGCTTAGCAAATTGCCCTTAAGGCAAGCAACGAAAGCAATGTTACTATTTTAGAACTTCGTCTAATTATTGCTCTGAAGGCAGCTCATGCCCACTTACAAATTCAAAATATGCTTCTACTGCTCCTGAAAAGTTTCTTTTCCTCTTATCTATAAGCTCATTACTAAAATTAATTTTTCTAAGCAGCTTTTGTGTCTCCTCAGGATTCTCTACAATCTTGTTTAAATCCACCCCAAAAACTCTTTCTACTCCTTTAGCCCATTTGATTATATCATTAATCGCATTTAGTCCCAATGCTTTTCCAGGTATATAATATTTAGCAATACTGTTCCCTTGTTTCCTTAAGAATTCTCTAAAATCCTCCCGAATCATAATAATCATCCCCCAATTCAGTTTAGTTAGCTCAAATTTATTATATGATATCAGCATATACTATGTGCTAAATTTTAAAATGCGAATCTCAATAAGAAGTTCTATAGAAAAACTAAGTACAGTTAATAGATAGCTCCAAAAAACTCAACCTTGAGTTTCACATCAACACCAAAATCTACTTTTCTATACACCTCTTCCCATTCCACTGAGTTCCAGTACCAGTTGTGTTTAGATCTTATCATCTCACCTATACCTAAAGGATCTGATCCAACTTCTTGCAGATACTTTAGTAATATCAGGCAATCCTCTTCAATAGATTTTGCAATAGCCGCTTCTAGTCTTTTCTTTTCCTCTGGGTCACTTAGATTGTATCCATCAGTGTATTCGTCTATAGAAGCTGTCAAATCTAATTTGATGTCTATTTTAGGAATATCTTGTATATCTATATTTAGCTTTCTTTTTATATCTTTAATCAACACTATTGTACCTTCCTTAGCAACCTCTATCCCCCTCTGTTTTTCCTGCTGATAATATTTATATCTAATCCTTCCATCGGTACCCATTAATGCATGAAGTAGTCCTGTTTCAGTTGTGGTGATCTCTCCCACCATTTTATCTCCTTTAAATAAGGCAGAACCAGCCACTTCAATCTCATGATCATTGTATCTTAACAGTGGTGTTATAGGATCTATCGTATTTGAGTAGACACTTGAGAGGAAATTATAAATTCTTGTTTCTGGTACATAGAAATTTCTACGGGCATTTTCCAACAAGGTGTTTACATAATATGAGGGCCTCGGTTTACTTGGAAATTTTGAGCTTAGTTCCATCATTTCTTGAGGACTGCCATCTACAACGATTACATTAGGAAGCAAGGAATTCTCAGAACTACGTAAAAACACATCAAAAAAATTCATTGTTTCTTTTTGAGCCAATTGTTTCGAAAAAAATAAGTGCTGAATTTTTCCTCCTTCTACAGACTTACCTGATACATGCAGAACCTCCTCCCTACCTTCTCTTAAAGTATTTATGGGGGTACTAAAAACATCAACCTTAGCTTCTACATCAGGGGAAACAATAGGAATAGATATGGTGTAAATTAAATTTTCATCTTGATCTAACTCCAATCCTATTTGAAGAATAAAACCAATGCGCTCATATATTTTTTGGTCCCAACATCCGGTTTGAATCAACATACTTATACATAATAGAGTTACAACAATACCCTTTTTAGTGTTTTTCACTGGGTCTTCACTCCTTTTTTCCGTACAAAAGAAAGAATAAGACATACAACAAAGAAGACAGACACCCCCATAGTTAAATAACCTACAATATCCATAAACCTAAAGGCTTTATTGATATCTTGGGGAACTCTACTTATAGCATATAAAAGTAGAAAGTATAAGCTAAAGGATAGTTTTGTTTTTTTTATGTTAAAGACTTTGCCTAGCCCATAATACCCAGCAATCATATAACCCCTCATAGCACAACCCATTACAACAAACCATAAGGAAATAAGGTATAAGTCTACCCTTTCGATCACAGGTGCATTATAGGACCTAGCTAAATTAAATAAGGGAACCACTTGAATTTTTAAAAAGTTTTCTCCAAAGAAGCTTGTACAAACCGTTACAATGATTATAAAAAATAATGTACTTAATACAATAGCAAATAAATGCCATTTAAACGCTTTACTCTTATCTGTTATTTCTGGAAACAGGAACATAATTAATTCAAATCCAATAAAAGCTCTAAAGCTGGTTGTAATACTAGATAATATCTGCTTTGAACCAGCTTCACCTAAAGGTAAGAGAAAGGATCTCCTTAAGTCACCTAGCAGTAAAGACATAAACACCAGAAATACTATATAAGACAGGACCGAAACATATTTAAATCTGCTTACATATTTAAGGCCTTGCCACACTAAATAAATAGATGGCAGCAGTATAAACGGAGACATAACCAGCGGTGGAGTAAAAGGCAGTACAGTAAGCCTTATAAAAACTGTAAAAACCCGAACACCCCTTGCAGCAGCCAATATAAGGTATACCACTAGTATTGCATTGAAAATACCGCCTATCCACTTCCCAAAAATAAGTTTGTTTATATCAAATATTCCTTTATCTGAATATCTTTTCAACAGTAACAAAAACAACATGCTTAAGATTATACAAATAACTCCTGTAATCAAAACTGAAATCCATCCATCGTGCCCAACTTCCTTTGCTAGAACTGTGGGCAATCCAATAAATCCTAATCCAGTTTGGGTAACAAAAGTAAAAAGAGCCATTTGTCTAGAGGTTATATTATTTCTTCCTGTCATGATCATTACCTCTAATATCATTATTTGTTCTAATCATTTTTTCTCGCCTTCTCATCGCTTTAAAAGGGAATCTTAAGAGAGTGTCTTTCATATCCCCAAGAGCTAATGGTATAAAAGGCTCAAAATAAGGTTGACCCAAAGATTCTAAAGTCAATAGGTGGGCAAAAGTCATGGCAGTGCATACTACGATTCCAATAATACCAAATAAAGAGGCTGCTAGTATAAAGCAAAAACGTAAAACCCGTACAGCCAAGGACATGCCATAAGAGGGTATTACATAAGATGCAACAGCAGTAGCTGCAACAATAACAATAAGCAAATCACTAACAATGCCTGCCTTTACGGCAGCTTCCCCTATAATCAAGCCTGCCACAACACTTATGGCGGTCCCTATATATGTAGGTAAGCGTATTGCCGCCTCTCTGAGCATCTCTATTGTTACTTCTAAGATTAACACTTCAATAATTGGTGGAAAAGGTACTTTTGCTCTAGATTCTGCTAAGGGTACAAGTAGGTCCAGTGGTACTGCATGATAATGATAGGTTGTGATTGCAATATATAGGGACGGTAATAAAATAGCAACTACAAGTGCAATAAATCTTAGTAAGCGTAATAAAGATCCCTGAATCCAAAGCGAACTATAATCATCTATCGCTTGAAAAAACGCAAAGAAATTTACTGGGGCGATTAAAACTACTGGTGTTCCATCTTGAAATACAACAATTCTTCCCTCAAGAAGACTAGCCATAGCCTTATCTGGCCTTTCAGTTGCAAGAAACTGAGGGAACAAAGAGTTTGGGTGAGATGCTATGCTCTGCTCTATGTATCCTATCTGATTTAATCCATCTATTTCTATATTGCTGATTTTATCAAAAAGGCCATCTACTAGCTCAGGATTGGCGATGCCTTCTATATATGCAACTACAACTTTTTGTTTTGTCTGTACACCCAAAGTAACTGTTTTAAACTTTAGTTTGTTGTTTTTTATTTTTCTTCTTATTATAGAAAGATTCACTCCAAGGGGTTCAACAAATCCTTCATGAGAACCACGAACATTCTTTTCTGTAATTGGTTCTTCAATACTTCTTTTTTCAATCTCTAAAAGGGAACATGCTACAGCAAAGGATATCTCCTCACAAATAAAAACCGAATTTCCTGATAAAATACTATCTACTATGTCAGCGTTTTCATATAACATGCTAGTTTCATTACATGATAAATTATGCATATGTATTTCACTTGACAGTTGACTTTGGTCCATGGCTAAAATAGGATTAATAAAATCTCTTTGTAGGAGGTCCTTATTCGTAAGGCCATCCACGAAAAAAAAGAATGCCTCTTTTTGATTGTCTATATATACTTTTTTCTGTATAACATCTGGACACTCTCTAAGCATTTCATTTATATACGCTAAACTAATATTAGATGATCTTTTTTCTCTATCAATATTTTTCCTTTTCACCCTAACCACCTCGGAAGTATTATTGCCCCTTCCTTATGCAAATATGCTATAATAACATAAAAGCAGTGCCCCTTCCCCATACACACTAGGGTTTTTCAGCACTGCAATTTAAGCTCCTCATAGTTAACGTTATAATAAATCATTCCACTTAGCTCACACTACTATGTCGTTACTAATATCTTTAACCCTGTTCCTCCATCTGTGCAGAAACCTAAAAAGTTTTCATGATTTCTAGAACAATTTTAGGAATTTTATTTAAATTCTCAATTGAAATATGTTCGTCAAAAGTGTGGGATTTCTTCATACCTATATCTAGGTTAATAGAAATAATTCCATTACCATTGAAAATATTAGTATCTGAACCTCCGCCTGTTGAAGTGATGTAGCTTTCAATCCCTAAATTTTGAAATGCTATCATAGTTTTTCTAATAATTTCATGCTCACTTGATATATTAAATGGAGGATATGCTTTTAATCCCACTGATTCCAAACCCGTAGTTATTATTTAAAGTTATTTTAGGACCTTCATAATGAATTCCTCCATTAATTGGATCCTCACTACATAATAAGGGGGTATCCAAATCAAATTTTGTTATAATACTTTTTGCCCCTGCTAGATGAGCAGCCGCAGTAACACTTAGTTTAGTCTCTAACATACTTCCTATCATACACTCTACCTCATAAATCTCTGCAATTGCACAGATTTTTAGTGCATTTCTAATACCTGCAGTTTTCATAAGTTTAATATTTACTAAATCAGCTGCTTTGTTTTTAATAATTTCTATTGCATCGACGGGAGAAAAAACACTTTCATCCGCCATAATAGGTACACCAACGTTATCTGTTACTCGTTTTAAGCCCTCAAAATCCTTTGCTTTAACAGGCTGTTCTATAAACTCAATGTTAAAACCATCATTTTCCATCTTGTTTATAGCTTGGATTGCTTCTTTATAATTCCAACCTTGATTTGCATCAAGCCTTAACTTAACTTCATCTCCAACTACTTCTCTAATTGCCTTCATTCTTTTTAAATCCAGCTTAATATCTTTGCCTACTTTTATCTTTAGTATCTTATATCCACTTTTAATGGCATCAATACTATCCTTGGCCATCTCCTCAGGGTCGTTTACACTTATTGTAATGTCAGTGGTTAACTCTGTTCTAAAGCCTCCTAAAAGCTTATAAATTGGTGCTTTATATAACTTGCCATATAGATCAAACAATGCGATTTCTACAGCAGCCTTTGCACTATTGTTATTTAAGACTGAGGTATCAAGTTTTATCATTAAATCTTCAAAATTTTCAATTTCTTTTCCTATTAGAGTCTTTTTAATATGCTCATTTATTGCACCTTTAATCGAACCTATAGTATCTCCAGTGATGACACCTGTGGGTGGAGCTTCTCCATAGCCCACTTCGCCACTGTCTGTTTCGACAATAACTAAGACACTTTTTATACTGTTTGCTGTTCTTAATGCTGTCTTAAATGGTTTTATTAAAGGTACTGTTATCTCATCAGTTCTAATGTCTGTAATTTTCACTTCAATTTCCTCCTTTTTTGCTATTTGTCAAATAGGTTAGATGTGAAAGCCCAGTTTTTAGTCAAAAATGCAAAACAGCTTTCGCATCTAACCTCTAATAAAACAATATAGAAAACTTTACCTACCTCTGATCAATTTTATTTTTAAAATTGATCTTATAGTATTTTCTTATATGCTTATCCTATTGCACAAGTTTTTCATCCATTATATATAATATATAATTTAAGAATGGCTCCTATGCTACATTATCATAGTACCTATTGCTATGGTATTAGCATTTTAAAGCCTTTATTTTGCTAGTGCTTCTTTTACAGCCGATTTTGCAAGTATCTCTAACGGGTCAATAAATTCAATATGTGTATCAAAACTAACATGATTATGCAAAACAGATAATTCGGTACAACCTAGTATTATAGCGTCCACACCAATACCTTCAAACTGCTTAATAACTTTTTTGTATGGTGTGGTGTCCAAAGTACTTTTGTTAGACTTTATACCATTGTAAATAATATCCATGATGATCCCTTGATCTATTTCATTTGGATGTATTAAATTTACTTTTCCCTCAAAAGATTTTTCCCCGTATATACCAGTTTTGAGTGTTCCTGATGTGGCAAAAACTCCTATTTTTTTGTTGAGAAATTTATTCATAATGTACAGACGCGTCAGATGAACCATATTTAAAAAATCAATGTTTATTTCTTCTTCTATTTGCTTATAATAGAAATGAGCAGTATTACAAGGCATAATTATCAAATTTGCACCTGCATCCTCTAGTACTTTTGCAGAATAGATAAGTGATATTATCGGATCCGTTCCTTTGTATAGAATTGCTTTTGTTCTATCGGGTATTTGCGTATTTGAGTATATTATAGTTGGGATATTGTCTTGATCACACTTGCCTTCAGTATACTTTACAATCCTCTCGTATAACAAAATAGTGGCTTCAGGACCCATACCCCCTAAAATGCCTATTGTCTTCATGATAACCCTCCTAGGATGATTGAAAATCGCTATGTTATTGCCTTGATTTTAATAAAATATATCGACCCATCCTTTTATAGCGAAGACATTATATTACCTACAATGACGCCTAAATAGTTTCCAATTACATATCCATATATGGATATAAGAATTCCAGGAGCAATCAAGTCATTCCAACCATTGGCTGTATTAACTGCAACAGTAGTACCTGGCCCACCAAAAGCAGCCGCAGTTGACAACAACGCTTCAGGTAGCTTTGCCTTGAAGAAACGAGAGACCAATACAGTAAAGAATAAAGATATTATGCCTATTAAAACTACATTGAGAATAAATATAGGTGCATTAATTATAACATCTGTTACAGTTGTGCTAGATCCAATTGATATAAAGTAAAAAATAAGCAAGTAGGCACCGATGCTGGTACTTCCATGTATTTTTTCGAAATAGTTTGGAAATATAGTAGCCAACGACACGGTAATCAATGTTATTATTAGGTACGTATTACCTACGAACAATTCAATATTCTCAGGTAATCCTAAGGTTCCCACAAATTTGCTAATTTCTCCTGAAATTGCTAATATTAAGGCTGATAAAGCAAGGGCTTGCGCTACTGTAAAAACAGACATGACCTTTTTTTCATCCACAACTTGGCTTTCTTCTTGCTTTTTATCAATATCATTATCAGTACTAATTACATTTGATCCTTTAAACATATTTCTGAAGTATTCTGACTTCCAAACTAGTGTTATTACAAAAATTAACACTGCTAAAGATAGGTTTGATACGATACTGTTTGTTGCTGTAATCGTATCAGGAAGGTTAAATGTTTCAGCCATAGCTGCTAAGTTTAGCGTTCCACCTGTGTGTGCGCCGACATACATTGCAACTATCCCAGGTATATGCTCAGGTTCGAAAAATCTACCGGTAATTGCTAAAGTAATAAGCACTGCTACGACGCTACCTATACACGCAATATGAAATACTATAAATAGCCTGCCTGTTTCTTTAAATATTTTTTTTACATTAGCACTAAAGAAAAACATAGGCAGCGCCATAGGCATAATAAAAGAATTAATTGTTCTATACACGGATGATGATGTTGGCATTAACCTAATCGATACTAAAGCAAGTGCTAAGATTATAGCTGTAATAAAGGCAGGCATACTGGGCCTTTTTTTCTCCACTACTAACGCTATAAATGCTATACATAGTACAATCGCCCAAACCATTATTGTATTATCTCCACTAATCAAACTCATCTTCATTCCCCTTTCAATTATTGTTTATATAATAAAGCATCTGCTATATTAACAGTGTACGGTTCAAGTTTCTTAGATTTTATGTAATCTACTCCTTTACTTGTAGTAATTATTCTCCCTCCTTTCCCTACTACTAGACCTTCATACATAATAACCTCGCCCATCACCATTGACATAACAGGGACTTCCCTTTCTAAATCAATAACAGTAATGTCAGCATCGTTGCCGATTTTAAAAGAACCTTTCCTATTTAAACCGAGCATCTTTGCTGGATTCAACGAAGTTTTAATGACAAATTCTTCTAAGGTCAGTGCGCCGAACTTCACTAACTGAAGCCCTTTTTCTATAATAACGTTCCTAGGGATTTCGCCCCCGTCCGTTGATATGGCATTTACCACAAAGTTACCATGGTCATCTTTTGCTGTCGCTAACATATAAGCTGCTTCAGACTTATTAATTGAAAAACTAACATATACATTTCCATTTTGCTCTTTGTAATATGCAAGGGCTTCCTTTGAATTTTTAATGTAGACTTTTTCGTCACCAACATTTGCTATAACTAGAGCAACCCCTTCAAGTATTGCTTTTTTTAATCCCTCTTCACTATTTTGGTAATTGTTAAGATTTAAGCATTTTGCTGTTACTTGACTCAATGGTCGCCCGTCTTTGCATCGTCCTGATGTGCCATTATAAAGAGATAAATAAGACTCGCTAATTATATTTCTATTATTTTTAAGTAAATCGATAGCAAGTTTTATTTCAGTAAGGCTATCATAAACCTCTTCACGACAATATGAATTAATATGAGCTATATGCAAGTTATAACCTTTACTGATTTCTATAGCTTCTCGAAGTCCATCTATATTGCTGCCGTTAGATGTGGTGCCCACATGAAATGCTACATAAGCATTTTGTTCATTTGCTATCCTTATAAAGTCCCGTGTAAGATCTGTATCCATAGGATAGTGACCCCCGATTAGTTTTATACCAATTGCACCTTTAGATAGTTGTTCGTTAACAAATTGACGAATGGTGGATTCATCAAATTTTTGATAGCTTAAGCTATTGGTGTTTTTAAATGGAGCAGTAAGACATGCTACGTTTATTCCTGATCCGTAAGTATCTATGTTGTCACATATTTTGTCTACTGGACCATACATGTCCAAAGCAGAAGTTACTCCCGCTTTGGCAAGCATCGTATAACCAACATTCGAACCATCTAATGTTAAGTGGACATGTGTATCTATAATACCAGGTATACAGGTTTTACCTTTCATATCGTAAACTTTTTGAGCATGTCTAGTATTGATTGAATTTGCTATTTGAGATATAACACCGTTAGTTATTTCTAAGTCTTTATATCCTTTAACACCATTACTGGGATCAACTACAAATGAATTTTTTAAGACTATTGTACTCATGTGTCTTCCTCCTTAGAGTTATGTAGTAATTTTTACATTTATTATTATGTTTTGTAGTAATTCTTTCATTATAAAATAACACATTATAACTTGCATGTCAATTTTAAATATTCAAATTATTTAACTTAATTATTACACTTACCCTTCCTTATTCTACCTGTGTTGTTCTATGCAGCAGTATTCTAACTTTGAAGAACATAAAAAAGCCACTGCGATTTTTCAACGGCAGTGACCTTATAAGTCTTAGACTTTAGAATTTATCTTTAATAAAGATATCCATCCTATTATTGTATTCCTCCAATGATTCAAATTGTCTCTTTATGACACTTTTACTTTGATAAACTATAACCTTGTTGATAATTTCTTGTAAAGTTAACATAAGAACTATATGTGATAAATGATTAAAACCTTCTTTGGTTGCAGAGTTTAATACTATACACTTATTATTTATTGCGTTATAAGGGGATCTAATATCATCCGTTATAGAGTAAGTCTTAACATTTCTTTCTATAAATCTATTGGTTAAATTATACTGAAATTTCGTATACCTTCTGAGAGCAAGTGATAATACTAATGAATTTTTATCTACTCTATGGTAGGTTTTATAAATACTTTCAGAATTATTATTGATAACCTCAGAGTCTACACCATACCTTATCAAATGATAGTTTAAATAGTTTGCGATAGAGGATGTGCTTTCTGAGCCAATTAATATTAATTTAGAGCAGTTTAGTATATCTTTGATTAGACTTTTAAAGTGATTATGGTTAACTATGATCATAAGGCAGCTTTGTATTTTATCAAAGTTTACATGAGTAAAGTGTTCACCGTTGTTACCGTGCAGCTTATCTATCCTGCTGGCACTTGGTAAATCACCTTCAAAACAGGATTGTAGCGACCTCATCATCTCAGAGTATCCGCTGTACCCTAAAACATATGCAAATCTAATTACAGTTGCATCACTTGTGTGTACTTTTTTGCCTAACTCGGTGCATGATAAAAAAACTGCATCATTATAGTTCTCCACTATATACTTTGCTAGAAGTTGCTGTTTTTTTGTAAACTTGTCTTTATTCTCATTAAGTCTTTGAAAAAAATTATTTTCCAATTCTATCACTCCAATGACAGGAATAGTTGAATTTTATCCTAAGTCTATAGATATTAGCAACATCAGAACATCACTTTTTCTACCAGTATACCACAGGTAAAAGAACTTCTCAAAGTCATAGCCTTCTTACCATAGGCAAGTTTCTGGCCCTCTGTCTGTGGCTCTAAATAAATAGATAGTAACAATATAAAAATAAGCTCCTCCTAATTAACGTTGCAATAAGTCATTCCATTTAGCTAACTCTACTATGTCGTTACTAATGTCTTTAACAATGACAGGATGTTCAAACGTGTTTACTTTCTCTCTAGCTATTCTTGCAGCTTTTAGAACCTCTTTGTTCTTCGTTGTTGATGTACCTTGCATTTGTTCTACTAAAGCTGCATCATTGACCTTAACAATAATCTCTCTATCTATGTATTTTTCTAGCTCCTTCAACAACATTGTCAGTGCAAATAAGCTTACAATCCCTGGTTTTTTGTATTCTTCTAGTATGGACTTTTTAGATACCAGTTCTTCATTATCATAAATACAGTACCGAATCTCTATATCCTCACCTTCATAATGTCCTGAAATACCTACTAAATAAGCTGTAATCATTTGAAAACCTCCATTTTCTTTTAATTATTCTTTCTTTAATGTACCATATATCCTAAGATATTATGCTATATCATCCAAACCTATTATACCAGGAAATGTATTGCAAATACATCTGCAACTTCTATGAAAAAGGCAACAATATTTTTGCTATTTTCTAATAAAAGGAAACACTTTACCTTAGGTCTAAGCCTTTATATAGCGTGTATTTATAAAAGATTTATGGTAAAATGAATAGTATATCTTAAGAAGGAGTGGACTTATTCATGAACATTATCAACGTTTTTACTGTAGGAGCAATACTAGGTTTGCTAATTAGTGGAGGGGCTGCGTTTTATTATTATAGAAAACGCAATCTAGAGAAGTTTTTTAATCAGATTTATCAAGAGGCTAAAAGGGTTCCAAGACAAAAGAAAAACAGTTTTCTGCTACTGATGTTCAAGGAATCTCTTTCTGCATCCCTAAAGAAATCTAATGCAGCTTCTTTTAGCAACAAACTTCAAAATCCTAAATACTTAGAGTTTCAATTACTACAGATGTCAAATATTCTTAAAGATAGTTCTAAGGTGCAGGATAAACTGACTAAAAGATCACTAACCCTGCTTAAAGACTATCAAACATGGGAAAAAGCAAAGATGGCTAAAGATACAAAAGTAGTTCAAGATAAAGCATCTTAATAGGATATTAAGGCATACTCCTATCTACTGCCAATGTGTAGAATATAAGCACCAGCGTTAGAATTGTTTGACTAGTGAGAGAAAACAATTTACTTCTAGAAATACAGAGATCCTTGTTTCGCATAGATACAAGGGTCTCTGTTTATTTTTTTTATTAAGTTTAAAACTACAAAAATACATAAATTTTCCTTTTTAGCTAATCTAATGATTAAAATTTGGATTAAAATATTAAACAATGGGTAAAGAAGCATTAAGAGTACAAAAAAAGTCTAAATCTCCTCGTAAAAGTAAATCTAGAATAACTCCTATACCATCAAAAGAACAGATAAAAAAGTCTGTACGCAGAAAATAAGTACTTAAAATTTTTTTGAGTTTAGAAAGGATGTGAATAAAGTCTATATTTTTTCAATCTAAGTGATAGCTTGGCTAATTATAACATACGCATAATTATTATCATTGATTTTATAACTTTTATACGACTAGAAGCATAATTATTTGCTACTTAATTTACACAGAAGGGGGAAATATATATGGATACTAAAAGTATTGCTAGTACTGGAAAGTGCCCAGTAATGCACGGCAGTGCTACTAGTAACAAATCTAGTGCAACGTCAAATAGAGACTGGTGGCCAAACCAGTTGAACTTGAGTATTTTACATCAGCACGACAAAAAATCTAATCCTATGGGAGAAAAATTTGATTATGCAAAAGAGTTTAAAAAGTTGGACTACCAAGCTCTTAAACAAGATCTTTACGATCTAATGACAAACAGTCAAGATTGGTGGCCTGCTGACTATGGACATTATGGTCCATTATTTATTCGTATGGCTTGGCACGCCGCAGGTACTTATCGCACAGGTGATGGCCGTGGTGGTGCTGGAACTGGTGCACAGCGTTTTGCTCCACTTAACAGCTGGCCTGACAATGGCAACCTTGATAAAGCCCGTCGACTGCTATGGCCGATTAAACAAAAGTATGGCAACAAAATTTCCTGGGCAGACTTGTTGGTTCTAGCGGGTAATGCTGCTATTGAATCAATGGGAGGTAAGACATTTGGTTTTGGAGGAGGTCGCCCAGACATTTGGCATCCAGAAGAAGATGTCTACTGGGGTGTTGAAACTGATTGGCTAGGTGATGAACGTTATACAGGGGATCGTGAACTTGAGAATCCACTTGCTGCCGTTCAGATGGGTCTTATCTATGTTAACCCAGAGGGTCCAAACGGCAGTCCAGATCCACTTGCAAGTGCTAGGGATATCCGGGAAACCTTTGCACGTATGGGAATGAACGATGAAGAAACCGTAGCACTAATAGCTGGTGGCCATACTTTTGGTAAGGCACATGGTGCAGGAGATGCTGCACATGTTGGTCCAGAGCCAGAAGCTGCTCCTATTGAAGCGCAAGGCTTAGGTTGGTTAAGCACACACGGCAGCGGTAAAGGTCGTGATACAATCACCAGCGGTATTGAAGGAGCTTGGACTGCTAATCCAACACAGTGGGATAATGGCTACTTTGATCTATTGTTTGGATATCAATGGTGGCTTACAAAGAGTCCTGCAGGTGCATATCAATGGCTTGCTGTAAATCCTGATGAGAAGGATCTTGCACCAGATGCAGAAGATCCATCAATTCGTGTTCCCACTATGATGACCACTGCTGATTTGGCATTGCGTTATGATCCAGAATACGAAAAGATTTCTCGTCGTTTCCATGAGCATCCAGAAGAGTTTGCAGATGCATTTGCTCGTGCATGGTTTAAATTAACACACCGTGACATGGGTCCTCGTGCAAGATATCTAGGCCCAGAGGTTCCAGAAGAAGAACTAATCTGGCAAGATCCTGTACCATCTGTTGATTATAAATTAACAGATGCAGAAGTAGCAGAGCTTAAAACAAAGATCTTAGATTCAGGACTTACAGTCAGCCAGCTAGTGACAACTGCTTGGGCTTCAGCTAGCACCTTCCGTGGTTCAGATATGCGTGGCGGTGCTAATGGTGCCCGTATCCGTCTTGCTCCACAGAAGGGTTGGGAAGTGAATCAACCAGAACAACTTACAAAAGTGCTTACTGTACTAGAAGACATTCAAAGTCAGCTAGATAAGAAAGTCAGCATTGCGGATTTGATTGTCCTAGGTGGTAGTGCCGCAGTAGAAAAAGCTGCAGGAGATGCAGGCTTTGATGTAACTGTTCCTTTTACACCTGGACGTGGTGATGCAACACAAGAGCAAACTGATTTAGAGAGCTTTGCAGTGCTAGAGCCTATCGTTGATGGTTTCCGCAACTATAAGAAGAAGCAGTATAATATAAGTACAGAAGAGCTTCTAGTAGACAAAGCCCACCTACTAAACCTCACTGCACCAGAAATGACTGTGCTTGTTGGCGGCATGCGTGTTCTAGGCACAAACTACGGTGCCACACAACACGGCGTATTCACTGATCGTGTAGGCACACTCACTAACGACTTCTTTGTTAACTTACTGGACATGGGAATAGAATGGAAACCTGTAGACGGAGACTTATATGAAGGACGTGACCGCAAGACAGGTGAAGTAGTGCGTACAGCAACTAGAGTTGACCTAGTCTTCGGTTCAAACTCAGTTTTACGTAGCCTTGTAGAAGTTTATGCTCAAGACGATAACAAAGAAAAGTTTGTGCACGACTTTATAGCTGCCTGGGTCAAGGTAATGAATGCGGATCGTTTCGACCTTAGTTAACAGCTACTACGACTATTACACTAACAAAGCCTTAGAGCTTCGAAGAAAGGTGAAAGAAACCAAGATGCGTTAGTGGCAGAAGAGAAGAAAAGAAGACTTGGAGTCATTTCCAAGTCTTCTTTATATTTTTAGCTTTATCTTCCAAAAGCTTATATACATCTGAAATATCTTCTTCTTTATCTGGGTCTATCCCAATAATAACCTTCCAGTTATTTTCTTTGCAAATTCCTAAAATTTCATCTGCTCTTTCTTGAGATTGAACCCTTGCGACTGCTGGTTTTAGATTTATCATGACGCTGCATCTCCTTTATCTTATAATTATATTTCCCTACAAGCTGACAATTATAAAATTAGAACACCTTCTACATACCTTGAAACCTCAACACTAGATTTGCCTTTTATATAGGTTTACTGCTGATTGCATATGTATTTTGTGGTGTCTAATGTGCTTTAACGTGAATTTATTATTCATTTATGTAAGTAGCATTGTTGTAAAAAACTTTTTATGATATGCTTTTTTATAATTTGGTAAATTTTATACAATTTTTTAGACTTTAAAGGGAGGAAGGTTTAATGAAAAAATAAAATGGGAAAAAGTACTATCATTTATAATGATCTTTGGGATGGTATTATCCATGACTATGATACCCACCTACTCACATTCTAAAACAGTGCAGGAACTTGCTAATGAGACCGTACAACATATAGTTGGTATGACAGAAGGAGTCAAGAGAAAGTTCATTGAAGACTACATAAAACAGCACTATAATCCTCATAACCATAAGACAGATGAAGAAATCACAGCCATCGCCGAAGAAATGTCTGCTGGAACACAGCTAAAAGGGTAGCTATATACATAGCTACCCTCTTGGCAAATCACACTGGTTATACTCAAAAACCACTTTTTATTTAGTCTTTATAATATCATAATATCCTCGTTTTTTAAGCCTAAATATTATTTTCTAAAAACTCCTCTACGGTTATTGCATCTTTTGCCTCATCTGGAACCTCAATTTCATCAATAGCTCCAAAATTCCTATAAGAGAGTTCTGATTTATGTACTCTTATATCAACATACTCACCAATATCTGTGGTAAGCTCATATTTAAAATAGACTTTTGTAGGAAGATAAGTCTCTTTATCAATCCAAATTTTATACCTTGCTTCAGAAACCTGGCTGTTATCACCAACTATCTTCTTAACTTTTCTTATAAATTCATCCTCATCATTCTCAAGAGATAGTATGTAATGTTGCTCATCTGTTTCTAAAACAGCTTCTTTAGCTAAATCATTTCCTAGCAGGTTTAGGAAATACATTGGATTGATTTGCTTGTTTATACTCTCAAGATTCTCCCAATCTATATCTCTAAGATCCGCAACATTCCAAACACCCCAGTGTGAGAAATATGAGTATTGTTTTCCTTCCAATACATATATTTTTAATTCTATATTGTCACTATCTAAGTCTAAGGCTGGTGACTCGACTGCATCCTGCTGTTGGAGTACACTCGTTTTCATAATCATTTCTAAGGATAAAGGTTTCTGTATTAATCTACCTTTTATATTATCTTCTGTTTCCCATTTTTCAGTGGAGTTTAATTCTTCATCCAAAATAACGTCATCTGAAGGATCTGAAGATAGCGCCCTTTGTATAGACTCTTTTGATACAATCTCATAATCATAAGAATTAGCAGCTTTCACAGCGTCCAAGGACTTATTATAAATATCTGTTGTTTCCACCCCCCCCTTAGTCACATCTGTAGCTGTACACCCTACAAATGAAACTAATATACAAAAACAAATTACAACAAAAAATATTTTTTTTATTAAAAACATCATAGTCAATCTCCTCGCATATTTTTTATATTCAACTAATTTTTTTGTTTTTTCGGCTTTCCATACAACCCTATATACCTAATTATCAAAAATAATTGTAATCACAGTATATCAAAAGTATATCAAAAAATCAAAAAATTGCCAATTTATCTCACCACCTACAGAAGTGGGAGAATTTCTGGCAATTTAAATTGAATTTTCAGCATGTAGCTTACTTTTTTTTGATTCCAGTATAGATATACACTGCGTCTCTTAAAAACTCTGCAGTTCCAGGCTCTTTTTTATCGTAAAATTCTTTAAACCTCTCATCATCTACATACATTTGTACAAGACCTGCATGAGCTTCTTTAGAATAAGTATCCCAGTTAAAAGATATCCATTGTCTATGCAACTCAGCTGCTTCTTGTGCAGACTTTCCTGCTGGATCACCTGTTTTTAGAGCTTGGCTTAATGTTTCATAAAGCTTATTTTCCAGTTGGGCTATTTCTTTGTATTCTTCTTGCGTCATATTTTTTAACTTGTTTTTTGATCTATTTACAGCTTCGTCACCATACTTTTCACGAGTTTCTTTTCCATATTTTTTTTCATTGTCGTCAACAAGCTTATTTTTAAATCCTTCAAATTTTTCTTTATCACTCATCATAATTTTCCTTTCTTTATGTGAAATTGTTTTACTAACATTTGTAATTAATGTCTGTAACTGCTTACTTCTTTCGATCAATTTTTCTTTGTGTTCTTTCAAGGCTTCTATTTCATCAAATTTTGGTGAAGCAATTATTTTTCTTATTTCTATTAAATCTAAATCCAGTTCTTTGTAAAAAAGAATTTGCTGTAATTTATCAACTTCCTTTTCACCATAAATACGGTATCCTGATGAATTAATTCTTGCTGGTTTTAGAATACCAATTTCATCATAATATCTTAATGTCCGTGTACTTATCCCTGCTAACTTAGCTATCTTTTGTATAGTATATTCCATCTCCCCACCTCCTACTAATAACTATATACTTTTACGTAGCGTCAATGTCAACACCTATAATTAAAAAAGAATCACCCCTAAAGGAGCAATTCTGTTATTACCAATAGTCATACTAAAATTTTTTTAGATGTTTTGCCTGTTTTCTCTTATGCACTTTTTATAACTATCTTTCATTGTGTATAGTAACTACGACAATCTCTGGTCTGTTAAATATTCTAACAGGGATTATGCTATTACCAAGTCCTCTACTTACAATCAGTGTTGATTGATTCTTTGTGTATATACCACTTGTATACTTAGGAAACAGTCCTTGATCTGGTGCTACTAATCCTCCAATAAAAGGTATTCTAAATTGCCCTCCATGTGCATGTCCAGAAAAAATGATGTCTATATTTTCATTTGCATATAGATCAAAAAGCTCTGGTCTATGGGAAAGCAAAATTTGAAAAACTGAATCATCTGATAGATGTATGAGCTGCTCTTCTAATTTAGACGAATTGGTTCCATTTATATAGCTAGATGTCAAAAAATCTGGATCTGATAGACCTAATATCTCTATCATTGCCTCCTCTTTTATCAACCTAACTTTACTATCATCAAGTATTTGTACACCACTACTTAATAACTTCTGGCTAATGTTTTTATAATCACCAGACCATGCTTCGTGATTCCCTGAAACATAGTACACAGGAGCAATCTTCATTGCACCATTTATAAATACCATCGCAGTATCAAGGTCATACTTTCTTCTGTCAATTAAGTCTCCTGTGACAACGATTATGTCGGGAGAAACTGCTTGAATCTTCTTTAATAAAGGTTCCTGATTTTTGCCGAATTTTTTATTATGTAAATCTGAAACTTGAACAATAGTATATCCATTAAATTCACTTGGTATCTTAAAGTTACTATAATCAATTTGTGTTGTAATTATATCGTTATTCTGCCATATACAGAATAAGGTTATGATTAAACCAATCATAACTATAGTAAGGGAAATTCTAATTTTCCTATTTCTTATATGCATACTTTTCCTCCTGTAGTATTAAAGTCGCAGCAATATGCGATAGCTTCTACCTTTTCTCGTCTCCTCATTTGTAAGAATTTCTGAAAATAATTCATCTATATAAATCTCATTTCTATGTTCATCTCCAATATCCTGCTTTTTTACATATTTTCCACGAGGGTGCGAATAATGTAGTCTAACTAACTAGCATTGTTTTTTATAAAATTTATATAGAAATTATCATATAGATAAGCAAGTTGAAACTTTAATTTTGATATACACGGTCTACGGTTTCGCCCCAAAACCGTGGGCTGCAAATGTAGCCCTTAGTATATCAAAATTAAGTCCTGATGTTGTTTATCTATAGTTACTGTTTACTTTTTATAAAAACTCTACGAAGCGTTTATTGAAAAATAATCCTCTGAGGATTATGCTAGATATATAGGAAGGAGGAAAAACCTGTGGACTGTAGAAAAGTTGGAGCTTTAATTTTAAATTTAAGAAAAGAAAAAAACATGACCCAGAAAGAAGTTGCTGACAGGTTGAATATTAGCGATAAAACTGTATCAAAATGGGAACGGGGGATGGGTTGTCCTGATGTGACATTACTGGGTGATCTGTCTAATATATTAGGTGTCAATGTTGAAAAAATCTTACTTGGTAGTTTAGAAGAAAAGGAAACGGATGGAGGTAACATGAAACAAATAAAATTTTATGTGTGTAAAAATTGTGGTAATATAATAACCAGTACAAGTGAGACAGAAATCTCCTGTTGCGGTAAGAAGCTTAACTCGTTAGTGATACAACCGCAGGATGAGGATCACAAAATCACTGTAACTGATATTGATAATGAGTATTATGTAACAATAGACCACCCCATGGACAAAACTCATTATGTATCTTTTGTAGCGTTTGTGGGATTTGATCGGATAGTAATGATCAAGCTTTATCCTGAACAAAATGCAGAGTTATATATTCCTAAAATGCAGCGTGGTAAGCTATATGCTTATTGCAGCCAACACGGTTTTTGGGAGAAAAAAATATAATATGAAAGCAACATTCAATCCTATTGATTTGCAAATACGATCTGTGGTCAAATGAATCACCTGGAGATATGGATTTAATAAAGAAAAAAAGAATCACCCCTCAAGAAGTGATTCTGTTGTTGAACAATAGTGCTATTAAGATTTACTTAAATATTTTGGTTGCTTATTTTTTTACAACTGGTATCCATATCTCACTTTTAAAATTTGGATCGGTAAGGTCTTTCTCTTCGTTCCATAAAATCTCCGGACCTTCTGCTATTTCATAGCTTGAAGATGGAAACCACTCAGAATAGATGCGTCCCCAAACGTCCTGAAGGGCATCAGGAAAAGACCCTACTGCTTCAAATACAGCCCATGTTGAGGCAGGAACTTCAAGTTGTGCTAAATTCTCTGGGCATTCCTTAATGGTTGCCACACCTATATAATGATCAAGCTCCCCCTGTTCCTCCATTCGACCTTCAGAAAAATTGGTAGATGCACTAATCATTCCCATAGGTTCTATATTGGAGAGTTCATAAAGCTGCTCTATTGCCTCTTCACTTAAACTTTCCCACATTGCAGCAATCTCTGGGTTAACTCCATGAAAAATTAAAGGTACTCTTTTCATTATACCAACTATACGAAATGCGTCTTTTTCTTCAATTCTATAATTCATTTCACTACCTCCCTTAATTGATAAATGAAAGGTCATTGGTGGATATGCCTTCAAAGAAATGCTTTTGTTTCTAGCTACTGTAGGCGTTACTCCATGCATAGTTTGAAATGCTCGTGTAAAAGCATCTGGAGAATTATATCCATATTGCATTGCAGCATCAATTACCTTTATGGGGCTGTTTTGCAACTGAAATGCAGCTAAGGTAAGTCTTCTGCGACGGATATACTCCGATAGTGTCACCCCTGCAAGAAAAGAAAACATTCTTTGGAAGTGATACTCTGAGCAACAAGCCAACATCGCTACTTTTTTTAAGTCAATCTCACCGGTAAGATTTTCTTCAATATAGTTTAGTGCTTCATTCATTTTCTTTAGCGAATCCATTTCTATGACCTCCCTCTTATCTATAGCATAGCAGAAATGATTTTCTCCTATCCGACATTTCCTGCACAAGTTTGTAGGTATATAAATATCCAACTAAATTTAATGTCTATATGTCAATCTTTTGGCATATAGATCCTTGTCTAAAATAATTATAATAATAAACAAATCCCCTAAACCTATGATTTAGGGGATTTTGTTAAGTTATGGTATCTCCTCTTTAAGACCTTTTTTTATTCTTAGATTTTATAAATTTTCGTGCATTCTTCATTCCGCCCAAGCCCTTAAACATCTCAGCGATCTTTGCATTTTCAATTTGCTTAAAGTTTAATCCTTCGTATTTAGTTTCTTTTTTTAGCTTTAAATAACTTTCCAGCCTATCCTTTGAAAGCAAACCTTGATTTATAGCTTCTTGCACTCCGCAGTTTGGCTCATTAGAGTGAGTACAATCCTTAAACTTGCACCTAGTTGACAGTGCAGTGATATCAGCAAATGTTTTAGATAAGTCAGCACTTTCTAATCCTATTTCTCGCATTCCCGGAGTATCAATAACAACACCCCCGTTTGAAAGAATAAACATCTCTCGTCTAGTAGTAGTATGTCTACCTTTATCATCATTTCTTGTCTCTTTCGTTGCAATAACACTTTCCCCAATAAGCCTATTGATCAAGGTAGATTTCCCTACACCAGATGACCCTATAAACGCAACGGTTTTACCACTATGAATATAATCTCTAACAGACAAATAGCCATCCTCACTTATACTTGAAGTAACAATTACATCTACCCCACAAGCAACCATATCAAGTTCTGCTAACTTTTCAGAAATGTTATCGCATAGATCAGATTTAGTCAATACGATCACTGGACTTGCTCCACTATCCCAAGCAATGCCAAGGTAACGCTCTATTCTACGAAGATTAAAATCATTATTGAGAGACATACAGATAAAAACTGTATCTACATTTGAAGCCACAATCTGTTCATCATTTGCAGTTCCAGCAGCTTTTCTAATAAAAGCACTTTTTCTTGTTAGAACATGATGAATAATTGCATTCCCACTTTCATCATTAACACGATCCATCATAACGAAATCTCCCACAGCAGGGTATTTAGATACAGTTTTTGTATTGAAACGAAACTTTCCAGATACTTCTGCTGTTAATTCTCCACTTTCCGTTACAATCTTATATAGATTTTTATATTGAGAAACCACTCTTCCAATATAAAGTCCTTTGTATAAAGTAGACTCAGTCATAAACCTTTCGCTAAGCCCTACGTTTTTCATATCTATTTTACTCAATTTTTTATCCTCCTAAGTTTTATTAGTAACTTATGGGAGGTTAATACACCAAATTAGTTTGCATCTACCTCCCTATTTTTCACAATCTCTACCATATTATTAATTAACATAAACAAACAACTCCTCTTTTTTATTGATATTACTTTTTATCTCATTCCACTCACCTTAAATTATAACTCTAGTATTTCCTTACTGTCAAAGTTAATTTGATATGGGAAAAATAATTTACTGATTCTAATTTTCTACTTGATGTCTTTTAAAACTAAAATATGCCCCAATGACCATAAATATCGATAGTGTAACAGCAACAAAGGCTGTAGCAAAAGGCAGCATGATCACTTTGTCCAAGATATAAAAGGCATCAAAGGTTTTAAAATGATCTACAGCTACTAAAACATTAGCAGGCATAAACATAATAATTTTTTTTACGATCCCTTCACCAAATATTCCTGCAAGAATTATAGGAAGCAATGTTACAATTCCAGCTGTCACCAGTGAGCTAGCAGATCCCTTAGATCTAGAGGAAATGAACAAAATGGTGGATGTTAAAAATATTAGTCCTAAGAAACTCATACCTGTTACCACTAAATAACTTGTCAGATAGGTGAAGGGATAGGGGCTTGGATTTAGCGCCCAGTTTTGAAGAAAGGATCTAGCACCTTCTGTTCCAAAGAAGGTAAATATCGTACCAATATTGATGAACTGTATCATCATCCATGATAAAATTGATAGTAGAAATGCTGTAATGATTTTTGCTTTAATTACTTTATTTTTACCATGCTTTGTACTTAAAATAAGGGAATCAGTTTTCCTAGCGTACTCTTTAGAAAACAGGGGTGCCAGGATAACAATTAGCAATAGCCCTACTGTATAAGGTAGTACCGTCTTCATAGCATGAAGCCTTGACCACCCCCAGCTATAAGCATAGTACGCCCTATATTCCTTACTTAGATATCCATACATTTCTTCTGCCTTAGTAGCTAAAGCCTCTCCTTTTTCTCCATCATAAACTTCACGGTAATGCGTTGCTTTTTCTTGTCCTATTCTATTTGCCGACTTATAAAAGTTCCCCGCTACTCCAGGTTCCTCCAAACGTTGTAATTCTCGACTATATAAGACCTCTTCTCTAATAAAAAAAATGATGTTTGAGTCAATCATTTCCCTAGATAATCCTCTAGCAAGTAATTCTTCCGTTTTCTCCTTACGTTCTTCCTCACTTATTTGATTAGCTGGATTATACAATATATCATTTTTTATATCTTCTACATTTTGTATCCATTCATCATCAATGAAACCTGTAAACTCTGATTGTTCCTGTCTCAATTGATTTACTCTTTCTCTACTATAGGGGTTAGTTCCATAGCCTGGTTCATCAAAACTTCCTTGAAAAATCATTAATATATTGTAAAGAAAAATAATTGCTAAAACAACAAAAACCACAGGTCTCTTCATACTTTTTCTTATCTCAAATCCAATTAAATCCTTCAAAATGGTCACCTCCATTAATTTTCCACCTGATGTCTCTTAAATCTCCTAAATGCAATTGGTACCATGAGAGCAGATGATAAAATAGCCACCATCGGTACTATCCACTGCATTAATATAATGTTTCCAAAAATATAATAAGCTCTGAAAAAGGTAAAATAATTGGTAGCTATTAATACCCTAACAGGCATAAAAAGCATTGACTCTCCTACAAAGCTACCCACCACGCCACCAGTATTTGGTATAGATATGATAACGGGAAATAATAAAACGATACTACTTATGAGAATTGAAGCAAATGAGCTTTTTGTCTTGGCTGATACTAAAATAATTACACTGGTAAAGCATATTACACCAATTAAGCTCACTACACTTACTGCAATATAGTTTGTTAGTTGTGTAAAGGCAAATGGACTACTGTTAACTAACCAATCCTGCACAAATGTCTCTGCTCCCTGCAGACTAAAGAGCCATGCTATCACCAGTAAATTCATAACCTGTAGCGTTAACCAAAAGCCTATAGCCAATATAAATGAAGCCAATAGCTTTGCATAAATCAATCTACTTTTACCGTACTTAGTAGATAATAAAAGGCTCTCTGTCTTTTGACTATATTCCTTTGAAAATATAGTGGATATTGTCACGATTAGAAACAGACCCACAGTAAAAGGCATCAGACTTTGCATAAAGCTAAGTTTAAGCCAACCTAAGTTATAATTATAATAGGCTATATAATCTTGGGCTAGGTATCCGTACATTGCTTCAGCCTTAGAAGCTAATGCCTCACCTTTCCTTCCCTCAATCACTGTGGAATAAAACCTTCCTTGTATGTCAGCAAATTGTTGGGCATGATCATAAAATTCGCTGGAAGATTCCGCATCTAAAAGTATATTATAGGATAAGCCATTTAATATCTCTGGTTTTAAGAAAGCCGTATTGCTCATTCCATCCACATACTCCTGAGTATACCCCCTTTGTAAATACTCCTGCTGCACCTCAGCCTTCTCTGTTTCGGACATCAGATTATCAGGATTCTCTCTAATTTCCTTCAGTTTTTCTTGTATTAGATTACTCCAACCTTCATTGATTTCACCTGCATATTGAGATTGTTCTACCCTTTGCATTTCAATATCTTGTAGATTTACAATATTACCCTCGCTATTTAATAGTAGGACAATGCCATTTACAGCAAGTATCATTAAGATTAGCATAAGAGATAAAGGCTGAATCAGCATTTTTTTGAGTTCAAACCGGATCATCGTTAACATCTATACTTCTCCCTTGAAATGGTAGAGATACAAATCTTCAAGGCTTGGCAAAACATTTACTGCATTTTCTGAAGGTCGTTCCTCTGATACAATACGGAGTTCCACCATCTCACCGCTATGCTTTAGATTACTCACAATAAACTTACTATTGTAGTTATCCACATCCTTAGGATTAACCTGTAAACTCCACACAAAATCCTTTATAGAATCACATATGCGATCTGTGGTAGCCTGCTGTGAAAGCTGTCCATCCTTCATAATCATAATTCTATCTGCAATGTATTCTACATCAGATACAATATGGGTAGAGAGCAATATAATCTTTCCTGTGGAGTGGTCACTGATGATATTACGAAATTTGGCTCGCTCCTTGGGATCAAGTCCCACTGTAGGCTCATCTAAGATGAGTATTTTAGGATCATTAATTAAAGCTTGAGCAATTCCTAATCTCTGGCGCATACCACCGGAATAAGTTTTAATTTTTTTCTTCCTTACTTCATAAAGTCCCACTATATCCAATAACTCCTTACACCTGTTCTCAGCCACCAACCGTGGCAATCCCTTTAGGGATGAAAAATATATCATAAAGTCCCAAGCAGAAAAGTCAGGATAATATCCGAAGTTTTGTGGTAAATACCCTAATAATTCACGATAAGCTTCATCTAATGTTGTTATATTAACACCATCTAACAATACTTCCCCTGATGTAGGGCGTAATATGTCGCACATCATACGCATTAATGTTGTTTTACCTGAACCATTTGCCCCAAGCAACCCATTAATTCCTTCGGTAAATGTGGCAGAAAAACGATCCACCGCCAATTTGTTTCCATATTGTTTTGTTAATTTATTAATCTTTAGTTCCATTGGATAAATGCCTCCTTTTTTGTTATGTGCTTCATAAAATAATATAGTTCAGCTAGGAAAAAGGCTGTTGTTACCATGAATAACATCATCCACAGGGTTTCGGTTATAGCTGCAAAAAAGCTAAGATCTGTTAATATCCTCATCAAAGCAAACAAACACAGGGAAATGCTTATAGATGTAACAGAGGAACGGATCTTTACAAAATGAAACACCAGTAAATGTATTCCATTTACGATGTTAAAGGGTACTAGGCCATAAATAAGGACTTGAGTAAATGGTATGCGGTATTGGACTGATAAAAAAGTAATCATTATAGTTAACGCCACAAGATTGATACTTCCAATAATAAATAAACGTGCTACTAAAATCTTGGCGATACTATTCTTGCAGGTATTCTCCAACTCAGACATGCCGTAAACCATACTTTTGATTAGTTCTGGTACTGCAAAAAAAGCAAGTATAGGTGTTATGATAAATAATATCCTTTGGATTTCAAAGTGAGGATCAATTAGATTAATAGAAAGCACCATCATCATGATGAGCCCAATAAGCTGCGTCATCCAAAGATAAGGTGAAATATATCTTACTTGGTCTCTCAGTAGTACATGAAATGCTGTTTTAGAAGGTATTATTCCCTCCATAACTTTTTGTCCTGCCAATATAGTTCTAGAAATATCCTCTTCTTTGCCTTGGGGTACGTGATATTGATGAAGCATTGCTTTAAAACCATCTCTATCTTTCAAAGTAATCCTCCTCACTAAACATTTTTTTCAACTTATCCTTTCCTTGCTTCAATCGTGATTTTACTGTAGCTAAGTTTACCCCCGTAACCTTTGCAATATCCTTTGCCTTCATATCATGGTAGTAATAAAGAATAATGGCATCTTTTTGCATATCAGGAAGTGCATCAATTTTTTGCTTAATCCCCTTTGCTTCCTCATTTTGGATGACCCTATCTATAGGTTCAGGTCTGTTATCACTTTTTTGCAGACTATCAACATGTTCATACCTTTGCTGAGGTTTTCTACAATAGTCGTTGCAGGTATTAACAGCTATTGTAAATAAGAAGTTAGTAAATTTTCCTGTAAAGTGATAATTATATATGGCTTTTACCAGCTTTAAAAAAATATCCTGTGTTAAGTCGGCGGCCATCACTTGATTCCCTGTTCTTCTGATACAATAGCTATAAATATTTTGATAATGTTTTCTTACTAAAGTATCAAATGCCTGTTGATCACCTTTTTTTATCCGCCATATTAGTTGATAGTCCTCAATAATGAACGCCTCCTTTCTATTTGTAAATTGTCCTACACTTATATTAACGAGTATAACTAAAAAAAAGATTTAAAATTCATTGTGGAAATAAATGTAATTTATATAGCTCAATATCCTTTGTACGTGGTTACTATGGTAACAAATGAAAGGCATAGAAAAGCACCTACCTTTGATATACTCCCCTCATGATAACAGTTTTTATTATTTTAACTGTCTACAATAAAGGGAGCATATCACTTTTAGTAGATGCTTCTAAAGAATATCTTCATATTTATATAGTACATATCTTCTAGTAACCGGATAATCGCAGATAAACCGCTATCCTTGTAATTTTCGTCTAAAGGCTCTCTATTGATGATCTTTCCAATCCATTACATACTCCAGTTCGTTGGTATTTTCATCAATCTGTTCTTTTGTGATAACAAAATTTTCTCTTAGATAGAATTTAACTGCACGATCATTATTTTTATAAACTTGCAGTGATATCGAGGAGTAGTTTTCTTTAACATGATTAAGTAAAATTTTCCCTATACCTTTAGACTGTTTCTCTATATCAACAAAAATTCCTGCAATATAATTGCCCATCAAACCAACAAACCCTTGAACTTTTTCATTATTTTCATAAATAAATATTGTAGCCTTTGGCAACATCTTCTTAACTACTTCATAATTCCCTTGCCAATAACTTTTGTCAATAAAATCATGAGCCTCAATATTTGATTCAAGCCATATTTTCATAACCTCTGTTAAATCATCCATTTCAAAATTTCTTATCATATTTTCCTCCATATATTCTTTGATAATCTCAGCAGCACTCTTCATAAGTTCAAGACCTAACCAATGGGCTCCTCCATTCATTATACACTGGAAAATAGCTATAACCTATATTCCTTTTATATCATCCTCTAAGTGCAGTGCCGCATTTAGAACAAAACTGATCATCTTCAACATAGTCTCCTGCATGACAGTTTGGACATGTCTTTCCCTTTTCATGATCTTTGGAGGTATGTGCTAGCTCGTGGGAGATGATTCCTGTAGGTACAGCTATAATTCCATAACCGATGATCATTAGTAAACTAGAGACCAGCTTACCTATAGGCGTCTGGGGAGAGATATCCCCATAACCAACGGTGGAAACCGTGACAATTGCCCAGTACATGGACTCAGGGATACTGTTAAATCCATGCTGAGGTCCCTCAATAACATACATCATTGATCCTACTATCACAATAATAAACAGAATTGTAAAAAGAAAGACAGTGATTTTGGGTCTACTAGCCTTTAATGCACGTAATAAATGGCCAGATTCATCCATATAGCGCCCCATCTTTAGAATACTAAACAATCTTAGCAGTCTAAGACTTCGAATTATAGCCCAAAATCGTATTTGGGGTAAACCAAAGCCTAAAAATACTGGTAAAATAGCCAGTAAATCTATCATACCAAAAAAACTAAATATATAAGCACTTTTCTTACTAACAACTAAGATTCTTAATATATATTCTACTGTAAAGATAATAACAAAAAACCAACCTAGGACTGCTATCCACATACCATAAATACTTCTAATAATATCTACGCTTTCAGCAATAATCAAAATACTATTACTAAGAATGGTAATAATCAACATCACATCAAAGGCTTTTCCCGCTAGGGTATCTGTTCCAAATATAATCTCATGTAGCTTGCCTTTTATCTTCTTATGAATAAAGGCCAAGTAATTCACCTTCCCTTTTACATTGGGTTTACAATTTAAAATGTTATTACATATTATACCAATATATAGGTTATATATCAATTTCACTTTCCATCTGTTGCTCTACTCAATTTTTTTATTTTTCTTTCTGAGCATCCCCCCACAAATCATAAGGAGAATATATGCCTTTTCTTCATTATTTTCATAACTAAGTATTCTCTACACCGAGTATATTCAGTACTATTTGAATCTTTATAAACCTCTAGGCCATATTTGTATTAGATAATTTTTATAAACCATAAGTGCATCCATAATATGATATTGTTCCGTATGAGGATTACCTTCTGCACCTGCAGTAACCAAAATATATTCAGTCCCATTCTTCACAGCCAAGCTAGCCAAACAAAGCCCAGCTTTATTGGTATAACCTGTTTTACCTCCGAGAATTCTCCCACCATCAAATTCATAGCTATCTATTCTCGTAGCCAAAGTACTGTAAAAGGTGATGCCACTAGAGTGTAGATTAGTGCTGGCGGTGGAATGACCTTCAGCGGTGAAAATTTGGCGAAAAGTTTCGTTCTTTAGCGCATACTGAAGTAACATAGCAATATCTTTTACTGTAGTATATTGATTATCGTTGTGCAGACCTGTTGCATTTGTAAAGTGCGTACCATCCATCCTGAGTTTCTTTGCCTTTTTGTTCATGAGTTTTACAAATTCTTTTTCTGATCCAGAGATTCCAACAGCTAGTCCTATGGAAGCATCAGCACCAGAAGGCAGCATCGTTCCATACAGTAGATCAATTGCAGGCACTTCCTCACCTGGTAAAAACCCAGCCATTGAAGCATTAGCTTCATATAAATCGGAAAAGATCTCCTTTGGAAGAATAATAGGCTCTTTCAAATTAGAGATGTTTTCAATTGCTACTATGACAGTCATGATTTTTGTAAGAGAAGCTGGATAAATTCTTTCCTCACTCTTGACTTCAGAAACTACCTTCTGGTCCTTCAGGCGAACCAGTATTGAATAGGGGCTATATAGTTCTTCCATTAATGGGTTTAGATTCATTTCTTCCTGCTCATCTAGAGGCACTGTATTTTTTTGCTGTGAATCCGATAACGGAATCCTAATCTTTTCAGATGGTCTGTCTAAGATAAATGGTAAAAGTCGACTGATGCTTTTATAGGCTCCAATCAACAAAAATGTAGCAATAAAAATTGAAATAAATATTTTAAAGTATTTAGTCTTTCTCTTTTGACTTCTTTTTCGACGCATAAAATCAACTCCCTTTCATGTAGCAAGGTTGCAGTTTCCATTCTCTTACTATTGGTTGTATGGAAGGTATTCTTAACATGTTCGTTTGAATTAATAGTTTTATCTCCTCCGCCCATTTTATTCCCATAGGTTAGATTTCCATTTTTCAAAAACATATCGTATATTTCAGTGGAATCATCTATTCGTATGGGTTGTTGACCTGGTATTCGCTTATAAAGCTCCTTCGGTTTCTTCCCTGTATAATACAATTTTTCATTACAAGAGGCAAGTTCCAACTTGCATCATGCATAACCCTGTAGGGACCCATAGGATAAAAGGGGTTGCGTCAAAAGAAATATATACATACTCCTCAAGAAAGAACCTATTTCGTAGATTTTCACATTTTTCTATTACTGGTATTATTATGACTATCACTTACTTCATCAGTAACTTCGGATAAATTAATGAAGTTTTTTATACCACATCCCTACTTTTTTAAAGTCAATCTTATCGGTAAAATTTTCTTCAATATAATGTTGTACTTGAATTAATTTAATAAAACTACTTAGAAATAATATTGAACTTTATATTTATACATGATATAATTTTAACAAGTAAAGGAAATATTATCCAAGTAATTAACTTCATAGATACCTTTATTAAGAAATTCATAAATATTATAAATATATACTTTGGTGTTAGTACAAAATTTAATGAACGTATGCAATACAAGTACGTAAATAGGAAGACCAAGTGCAGGGTTGGAAAACCAGGCGTAGCGTAGTCCAATAATTATCGGCTTTTTATAAGCTTATAGTTATTGGATTTTTTTGTTGGATTTTTTCATGATATTGAGAAGCGTATGTATATTTGCTAGTCCGTACAATTTTTATCAAACACATGGGAAGGTGGTGATTAAATTGAATATACCCTACTATGAAATATTCTTTCTAGATTCTTCCTAATTACAAATTATTTCAAAGGGGATTGGTTGTAATCAGGGATTTAGGTAATCACATTAAGAGATATCTATCCCAACTTACTAGAAAGGGGATTTTAACTATGTATATACTAAGAACAAAAAAAGCAAAACAATACATAACTTGCATCATTCTTTTAGCTACTCTAATCATACTAATAGGTTGCACTGCACCTCAAAATAATAGCAATGTTTCTAATGCTGAGACCCGGGAGGCATCTAAGGAGGTAGCCGTTATTGAAATATCTCCATCAAATTCATTTGAGCTTCTTAAAGAAGGAAATGCTAGATTTATAGATGATAAAGCTGGTATTAAAGATATTAGTCTTGAAAGACGTCAGACTCTAACCGAAGGACAACATCCATTTGCAATTGTTGTAAGCTGTTCTGACTCCCGCATTCCACCCGAAATTGTATTTGATCAAGCTCTAGGCGATCTGTTTGTCGTTCGTTTAGCAGGGAATCTTGTTGATTCTGTAGCACTAGGAAGCATAGAATATGCTGCTGCTGTTCTTGAAAGCCCGCTTATCGTTGTAATGGGCCATGAAAAGTGTGGTGCTGTAATCGCAACAGCTAAGGGAGAAGAAGTTCCTGGCAGTATAGATTCCATTGTAAGAATAATTCAGCCATCTGTAGAGAAAGTTAAGGCTATGGGTGTTGCTGGAGATGAGCTATATGAGAAAGCTACGGATGAAAATATTTTAAATTCCATAGAAGAGATAGAGAAGAGTCCTATTGTAAAGGAACTTATAGGCACTGGCAATTTAAAAATTCTAGGTGCTAAATATATCCTTGAAACAGGAGAAGTAAAATTCTTTTCAGAAGTAGATTAATATAAGCAAACCAATACAACTATATGTTAATAACACACCATTTTTCTAATGCCGGACAATAAAATCTAGTATTTTGAGATAGTGCAAAATAATCTGTGCTTAAATCAAAACAAAAGCTCCTTTCTGATAGTAATATTAACTAATACCAACTCAGAAAGGAGCTTTTTTATAGGTATTTATCTAGAAAAGCATTAAGTGAAATAATAGTAGAAGCGGGGGGAGAGAGATGGTTTTGTTTGCTTAGCTTTACTTTATTCTCAATAGTTTTCTAGCCTCATCCGGTGTATATGGCAGCATCCCCTTATTCTTAATAATTCTTGCTATCTCTTCCACTAAAAGATAATTATTTTTTGCTGTTTGGACTTCATCCAAGAAATTACTATCTTCAAAGCCAATTCTAACAGTAGATGCACCTAAATCCAATGCTGTTTCAATTATATCAAAAGATTTTCTATTGGCATGGGTTATACCCCATAATACCTCCTCTTTGTTTGGAAAAAACTCATCTATAGAATCTATTAAAGATCGAAGGGTCCTCACGGTTGCTGGAGATGCACCAATATGCCCTAGAACTATACTAAATAACATTGGTTTTACAAAGTTGAACTCCTGAGTTAGATCCTTAGTAGCTTTAATCATGCCAATTTCAAACACTTCAATCTCAGGAATCTTATTATTCTTTATTATTTTGTCTACACAATATCTTACATCTTTGATTGGATTAAGATATACAGCATCGCCAAGGTTTACAGAGCCTACATTTAATGAGTTCGATTCAACCAAGGTTGACATAACTGGTACACATCTTTCTTCTATCGTAAGGTCAGATATCCCACCAGTTGATGCTTGTATTATTATGTCACATTCCTTACGGATTAGTCCAATTATCTCATTTAATACGGTCATATCTGAAGTAAGTTTTCCATTTTTATCTCTTACATGAAGATGAACCATACCTGCCCCAGCTTTACTACACTGAATAACATCATTGGCTATTTCAGCAGGGTCAATGTTGGTTGAAGAAGCAGATACAGGTGCTACTGATATTAAGGCTTTTCTCATTTTATAACTTCCTTTCCTAGATAATTTGAGCTTTGTATATAATATATCTAAAAGAATTCTCTATTTATCTTGGAACATGTTATCTTTGTAACCCTTCCAATATACATAATGCTGCATTACAGTCTCTTCAATTTCATTTATTTTACATCCCTCAATTACATCCACAAATCTTCTATGAAGATCAATAAACTCATCCCTCAAATTGTGTTCTAATATAGATTTTGTTGTTAGTGTCCTTGACGGAATAGTTATTCTTGTTATATAGTCGGTTATTGTCTCTACTAATTGATTATCTGCAATCTTTGTTATAGCCATATGGAAATTGCTATCGGCCTCCATAATATCTTCAACACTTGCAGATGGTGAATTTATTGCTTTAATTAAGCTGGTAAGAGAATCCTTAATGTTGATAATTTGATCTTCAGTACGAGATCTACTAACAACATGCAATGTTCCTATTTCAACTACACTTCTCAATTTTACAAAGTCATCCCACTTATTTTCCTGTAAAATAATACCATATAACATAGGGTCCAGCATTTTTTGGTTGTAGCTGTCGGTTACAAATGTACCTTCAGCTCTTTTAATATATACAACCCCATAGGCCTCAAGCTTCTTTATTGCTTCCCTTACGGAGTTTCTTCCAACCTGCATTGAGTTGCTTAGTTCCATCTCTGTTGGCAATTTATCCCCAGGCTTTAATTCACCCATTATAATAGCATTTGTAATGTTATCTACAATGCTTTCCACTATTGATTTACTGTGAAGTGATGTGTTCAATATTCCTTTTGTTTTCATTTACTTCATCCTCTGATTTTTATTAATTTACCGTTCTGATTTCATTCTTGAAAAAAAATGATTTCAGCATGAAACTTCTATATTTTCTATTATACTATATTAAGCTGGCAGGCCAAAGAATTAGTTGAGGAAATACAATAAGTATGCCCATAATTATGAAGGTTACTAACAGGTAGGGTATCAGAGTTTTCATGACTTGCCCTACCCTCATATTCATTAGGTCACATGCAACATATATACACATACCAACTGGTGGCGTCGCCAATCCAACCCCTATCATAATAGTAATAAGCACAGATAAATGAATAGGATCAATTCCCACTGACAAAGCTACAGGATAAATAACAGGCATGAACAAAGTCAAGGTTGCTATAGATTCCATAAACATTGTTACTATAAAAAAGATTAATAATATCATGATTAAAATAACAGTCGGGTTCGTAGACAACCCTAACATCGTACTAGAAACCCACCTATCAAATCCAGCTGTAGTTAACATAATCGTATAAAGCTTAGCTGCACCAATAACTATGAAAATTCTTCCACTGGTTTTAACAGTTTCGGTAAAGGCATAACAAATATCACGCCATTTTAACTCCTTATAAACAATTCCCCCCACAATTAAGCCATAAACCACAGCAATAACGCCGGCCTCAGTTGGTGACACAATGCCAGAAACAATTGTTCCTACAATAATAAAGGGCATCAATAAAGCTGGCAATGATTTATATGCTGATTTTAAGATAAACCCTATATCAAAAGGTTCTCTTTCCCTTTGTATTCCCTCCCTTTTGGCAAGATGATAGCTGACTATTATCTGTCCTATTCCAAGCATGATTCCAGGTATGATTCCCCCTAAAAATAATTTTCCCGTTGATAAGCCAAGAATTCCAGCTATGACCACCATAGGAATACTTGGCGGTATTACAATACCTATGGTAGAAGAAATTGCTGTGACCGCAACAGTAAACTTTTTACTATACCCTTTTTTTACCATTTCCGGCATTACCATCCCACTAACACCAGCTGTATCAGCAACAGCAGAGCCTGAAATACCAGCAAAAATCATACTGGACAGTACATTAACATGGGCTAATCCTCCTGTAAATCTTCCTACTAAAGCATAAGAAAAGTCCATCAATCTTTTAGATATTCCACCTTTACTCATTGTGAATCCAGCAAAAGTATACAATGGAATTGCTAATAAAGCGAAGGAGTTCATTCCTTCAAACATACGTTGACCTACTGAGACCATACTGCCTCCATTTAATAGGAGTATTCCTCCCATAGATGCTAGACCAAGGGACATTGCAATAGGCACGCCAATAATTAATAAAAAGAAAAAAGATATTAATAAAAATGCTATCATTATTCTATGCCCCCCTTAAGCCTATACGTATTTCTAAAATCAGATATACAACCTATCCCTGTAGAAATTGCACTCAAAATTGATATAATTGGTATTAACCAATAGACATAGGCCATTTTAAAATTTGGCATTGTAGAAATTACTTGCTTTGATCTACTTGCCAATAAATAGGTACCATATGCAAATCCTATATAGAAAAGAATTGTAAATATCGCTACTATTATTTTTACGATTATTTTTCCCCGACCCTCAATGTTGTCTTCAAGTACATTAATGTTTAGATGACTACGATTCAGTGATATAGATATTCCTGCAATGAGCATCGCCCATACATTTAGATACTGAGAGCTTTCCATATACCATCTAAAGCCGCCAAACCCAGGTAGATATCGTAGTATAATATTTACTAGCAAAATAATCATCATAACCGCCAGCATAATAGAAGATATCAATAAAGTTGCCTTATCAATTTTTAATTTTAATTTTTCCATAACTGGCCCCCCTATGAGCATAAGAAACCTGATTAATGTGATTGACTCAAATGGAGGTATACCTCCATTTGAGTCAATATGAAATTTAGTTATTTGATTGCCATTCGGCAACTCTATCGATAAGGTCACCGTATAGTGATTTTAAGTTTTCTCCAACACTTTTAGTTTCTTCTACGAATGGTGTTAAATCCGGCTCTATTATTGTCATCCCAGCATCGCTTAGCTTAGTTAATAACTCTTCAGTTTGACGCTTATTCAATTCCCTATTATAGGCTTGAGATTTAGTAGCAGCCTCTTGAACTATTGCCTTTTGGCTATCGCTCATTTTGCTCCATGTGGAATCACTTATTGTAAAACACATTCCAGAGTAAATATGATTTGTTATAGATAGATTGCTTTGCACTTCATAAAGCTTATTATTGTAGATAACTGGTATTGGATTTTCTTGTGCATCATAGGTGCCTTGCTGAAGTGCTATATATAATTCTGAGAAGGCAAGAGGCTGAGGATTTGCCCCTAAAGATTTCATTGTTTCCATGATCACAGGATTCTCAGGAGTTCTAATTAATAGATTCTTCATATCACTTGGTGATTCAATTGCTATCCTTGAGGTTGTAACACATCTGAAACCGTTGTCATAGTGGGCCAAAACTCGCATATTATGGTTTAGCAATAATTCTTCCACTTCAGCCTGTATTTCACTGTCCATGAATTTCCAAGCGTCCTCGAAGCTAGCAAACTGGAAAGGCAAGGCAGATATTCCCATTTTAGGTTCGTATGTAGCAAAGTTACTAGCATCTGTTATGATAATATCTACAGTTCCAGAATCTAAGGCCATTGCTTCGATCAAAGCAGCGTCTCCTCCAAGCTGACCAGAAGGATATATCTGAACCTCAACACTACCATTTGTATTTCTTTCCACCTCTTCTTTAAACTGCTTAGCAGCAATAGCACGAGGATCTTCCTCGTTTGTTGAAAAGCCTAGTTTTAATGTTATACTTGCTTCTTCTGAAGCCCCGCCAGCGTTATTATCTGTGTTGTTTCCAGTACTCTGATTTGTACTTGATCCACAACCAGCGACAAACAAAGTCACCGTAATAACCATTACTAATAAAAATATCATTTTTCTTTTCATTTTTTTTCCCCCTTATTAATATTTAAAAGCATTGTTAATGCTGTGTTGCTTTTAGGCTTAAATCACACCCTTAAGCATTAGGGCATTTTTTAAAGCTGCAATACCAAATCTAGGGCTTGATAAAACTGTTTTTTTAAGTTTATTAGCAATATGATCTTCACAATATGCCATAGAACCTTGGGCAAAAACGATTACCTCAATATCCTCTGAGATATTTAATGCACTTTTTTCCATGAGCTCTTTAAATGTTTCTTGATTTAGTCCAAAGGCACCCTCCACAAGAACATCTGTTAGTTCAACCCTTTTTCCTAATTCCCTAGCTACCCTTAGTATTGTATTCTTAGTAGGCTCTAAGGTTGTTGGCAAAGTCGCCATCACAGCTATTTTGTTCCCTCTTCTTACTGCCTCTCTGCACATGTCTTCATCAATTCTTACTATGGGAATTCCTATGTATTTGGCTAAATCTTGAATTGAGTCTGCAACTTCTCCCACCGATGAACACAAATTAATAATTGCATCTACATCACTTTGTGCTGCTTCCATATACATACTTACCAATCTTGCTGCTGCTTTAGATGTGACATAATTATTTTCCCTTGTTTCAGCCAAAATTGATGGATCTTGATAGCTTATGGCGTCAACTTCTTCACCTAACTGCTTTTTAATTTCTTCTTCGATGTAAGATATTAGCTCAGGTGTTGTACTTGTATAAATCAATCCAACTTTCACTCTTCCCCCTCCTGTCCAACATCCTTTGTAGGATGTTTGCCTATACACTTAGTCTACACTATAACAAAATAAAGTCAATATATTATTTAATAAAAATAAGTAAATTTAGTATTTAGGTGTGTAATTAATGAAGCTAACTAAATGTTTCTGCTGCAAATCTTTAAGTAGTTTATCATTGTAGCTTTCATATTTTCCCGTGCCTTAACCATCAAGGTCTCAAGTCTAACGTTTTTGCCTTCTTTAAGAGCTATTTCAACCGCTTTGCTGCCGGCTAGAGCTATTTCAGTATTAATATTTATTTTTGCAACAGCTATATCTATTGCCCTATTTAAATCATCTATTGAAAGTCCAGAAGAACCATGAAGCACCAATGGAATCTTACCTTCACTATATATATTATTAAGTCTATCGAAGTCTAGATTTGGAACTCCTTTGTAAAGTCCATGAACATTACCAACTGATACTGCTAAGGTGTCAACTCCAGTAGATTCTATGTATTCTCTGGCTTTATTTGGATCAGTAAACACTATGTCTTCTTTACTACCTCCATCCTCTGCATTAAGACTTCCTAGTTCTCCCTCGACACTTGCTCCATAACTTTTTGCAAGATCCACTACTCTTTTAGTGTTTTTTATATTCTCCTCAAAAGGAAGATGAGAGCCATCGTACATAACAGATGTGAATCCTACCTTCATGGCTGCAACGATAGTGTCTATATCTCTACAATGGTCAAGATGTAAAACTACTGGTACTGAATGTTTTTGTGATATCTCCTTAACAATAGCACTTATTACATTTAGGCTGGTATTTTTAATATAGCTTTCACCAAAGGCTAATATTACAGATGATTTTACTTCTTCCGAGGCATCAAATACAGCCTGTATTGTTTCAAGATTGTATACATTAAATGCTGCAATGCATTTTCTATTTTTCCTTGCATCTGTTAACAATTCTTTACTATTGATGATCATCATTAGCCTCTCCCTTTTCGATAAGCATTTCAGCTATTTCACCTAAGGTGCTGGTTTCACCCACATTGCCTGGAAAAATTACATAGGGCATTTCTGGAAATTTACTTTCATCTCCGGTCATCCAAACTGGTATTCCCGGCTTAACTTGACCCATTACCTTTGCCTTTTTAACCTGAAGGGCCTTAGTACCTACATCACTAGAGGTAATTCCACCCTTTGCTATAATAAAACTGGGCCTTACACTTAATTTTCCAATGATATTTACCAATGAATTTGATATTTTAACAGATGCTTCGAGTATTTTATTTTTATCCTCTGTTTCAACCTGCAACAGTTTTCTACTAGTATATACAGTAACTGTTCTACCATCTAAAACTGTTGATTCCAGTAACTTTAGAACTCTTTCTACCTCACTTTCTAGGCCTCCTTCTTCAGACACCTTACTAACATCGAACTCAATAAACTCAATTTCTTGGATATTGTTCATCATATATTCTAACTGCAGGGTCGTCTTCTTTACATGGGAACCAACTAAGATTATTCCGCCGTTTGAATTATCTTTGGAAATGATGTCTTTTCTAGTAAGTAAATCCTTATGATTAACTCCTCCGATTATCTTTGGAAAAGCAGCAGCGGTCCTATAGATAAACTCTTTTCCTTCTAAAATACAATCAATTAAGCAGTTAGTAAATATCTTTACGTCATAATAGTCTATAGCATTTACTATTATTTTGTCAAAGTTCTCGACTTCTAAGAGTTTCTTAATAATAACATCTTTATTATGACTCCGAAGGTCCTCCAAGGTAATATAAACCATATCCTGTACCTTGTTTTTTCCATTGCTTTTTTCTTGACACCACTCGCCCAAGTGAGATGAAGAAAATCCAAAAGTCTTGTCCTTAGAAAATTCTGTTTCACCAGCAGGTACTAAACTAGAATCATACTTTACATAATGTACATTATCCAGGGTATACCTTCCTCCTTCTTTGAAAAAAGGCATGATGATCTCTCCAGAATACTTAATATCGAAATTCTTTTCAATCTCTTCTCTTAGGGTTTTGGTTTCTAAAGGAAAGTGACCTCTTAGGGTTGAGTCTCCACGACTGATTAAAATAAATTCCTTTCCTGTTTCTCTTGAAACCCATACTATATTTTCAGCAATTTCTTTATGTACAGCAGCTGTCTCTGCTTCTGTTAAAGCCCTAGAGTTTGTTAGGATAAAAAACATGTTATTCTTTTCTTTAAAACCCTTTAGAATAGACTCTTTACTCCATTCGGTATAGACTGATACTTCATTTACGGTTTGGATTCCTGTTGGATCGTCGTCTAAAACTATAATTTTTCTGTTTAGTTTGTTTAGTTGTTTTTTTAGGGCTTCATCCACCTCCTTTTCTTGAGTTACTACATAATTTTGTAAAATACTTATGTCTTTACTTGCTTCATTCATTTTATCAACTCCTTTTGTTGAATATTTTATAGCATTTAATCGTATAAATAAAGATATTTATTTATTAACTAACTTTGTCCCTAAAGCATGCACTGTAGCCTCTACTGATATTTGTGAGTTTAAACTAGTCAATAATCCTTTAAGTTCTTTTCTTCTACTCATAAATTAATCTCTCTTTATAGATAAACAACATCAGGACTTATTTTTGATATGTGATTTAATTATTTTTGAGAATAGCATTTTCTACCCTCAAGTTGCTGCATTATTTCAGCTAAAACTATAACTTTTTTCTTTTTAGATAAGTTATAGTTTTTCTCTCCTGGGTGGTTTTAAGCTCAAAAAATATGAAATAGTGTATTTGTCTACTAGTTGTCAACATCCTAAAAATTTTCCATATCATTCTAGATGCAGAAGTATCTTCCACTATAAAAGTACGTAGTTTGGTTAAACTATTTATGAAACATATTTTTAATAAAGCATGGAGGTAGTATCCGTGGTTTTGCTATATATAGTGATAATTTCAGCTTTGATTCTTATGGTTCTTTTGTTCATCGTAGCTTCAAAAATTATAGTTCACTTTGATTCTACTTCTTCAGATTTGAATGTGACATTGTTGTGGCTTTATCCTATTCTGAAATCAGTGATTTCAACAGAAAATGACATTTTCACTCTAAGTATATATATTTTTAGTAAAAGAATTTTTAAGAAGCAGCTGATAAGTCATAAAACAAAGACAAGGAATAAGAACCTTCTCAGTAAGATTAATCCTACTGATATTCGTATAAGTGCTCAATATGGATTTAAAGATCCTTGTTTCACAGGCTTAACTTTTGCCGCACTCAACATGATCCCAAAGTTTTTTGCATTAGAATCTTTATACCAAAGACCCAACTTTTTAGCTAGCAATGATTTTATAAATATCAATGCTACTGCAAAACTAAATCTCGGGCGATTTTTATTGGAACTGGTCTAAAAACAGTATATATTAAAATTCAAGGAGGAATTAACATGGATGTAAATAATACAATGGAACAAAATATTAGTGCTTTGTTTTCAAATATTGAAAGCTTTACTCAAGAGGAAGGTACCCTTGGTAAACCTCTATCAGTGGAAAACAAGACGCTAGTTCCAGTTATTTCAGTTTCTATAGGTTACGGCGGTGGCAACTCCTCAGGTAAGCTCACTCAAGATACGGCATCTACATCTAAAGGGGCGGCAAATACAGGTATGGACGCACTAGGATTAGGTGCAAGAATATCAACAGATGCTATATTGATTGTAGATCAAGGTAATGTATCCACTATATCAATAAATTCTCCCACTAGTGGAGCAGTAAGCCAACTAGTGAATAAACTGCCTCAAATGATGGGTATGGGTCAAAACGTACAACAGCAAGGTCAGCAGCAAGGTCAACAACAAAGTCAGCAACAGCAAGGTCAACAACAAGGTCAGCAGCAAAATAAATAATACTTTGCTTATTTAACTATAATTGCTGGGCATTAAAGCTGTCCAGCTTTTTAGACTGAATATAGCTTTACTGCCTAGCAATAAAATTTATGCAATATAATCATTTTTAATTTTAAAACACAGCAACAATCTCTCGTTGCTGTGGAATTAATAAGGACCGTCTCTACTTACTATCGCTAGAGCGGTCCATCTTTTTACTTATTTTTTTTCGTTTACTGCCACTGCATCGGCGGTTGCCTGCATTGGATAAGACTCCTTGACCCCTCCAGCTATTATTATTTCTACATGATTCCCTACCTCAAACTCTCTGCTGACATTTCTATATCCGATAGCTATATCTTCTGAAATATTTTCGAAGAAGTTGGTTTTTTCATTTATGGTTACCCAAATAAGACCATTTACGATAGTGTCTTTAGACTCCACCAGTATGCGTTTCCCTGCTTCTTCAATCTCCAATATTTCTCCTGCAACGTCTGACTCCTTAACCCGTCTATTTATGACAGGTGCATTTGCGGTCTCTGATATTATATTAATTTCCTTTGCCATGGCTTGAGCTGGATAGGATTTTGCGATAGCTCCCTTAAAAACAGCCTCTACAATATCTCCTTCCTTAATCTCTGAATAGCCAAAGTCCTTTGTTATATCCACCCCATCCTTCATGACCGTGGTTTCTATATTGACTGTTACATAGGCTATAGACAGCATAGTGTCCTTCTCCAGCTTTCCTTCTACTAAAAAGGTTACACCATCCTTGCCCTTAACCAGATTACTAACTACACCCCTAACACCGATTTCATCCTTTTCTACGACTTCTTCTTCGCCACTCCCAATAAGAATCGTCTGGTTTTCATGATCCCAGTCAATATTTAATCCAGTTAAATTGGCTATCGCCCTTATTGGCAAGTAGGTTCTTCCGTTTATTTTAATCGGAGTTATAACCTCACCATTGGAATCCTTTAATTCAATTGCTTCATTATTGTACTTCAGCGTTATATCTGGCCTCAAAGTAGCATTTACGTTATTATATACCGTAGTTGCTCCTACTGTAGATAATCCTGCAATTACTACCATTCCACATACTGATACAGCTTTTGCAAATCTTATTTTCATCGCTTATCCTCCTCTGATAAAATAATTAAAAGCTTTTTTAATATTTAAGACGATGAAGTCTCTAAATTAGTTCCCTATCTTATCGATGAAGCACCTCACTTTTTATCATTGAAGATTAATTTAAAAAAATGGAGCACACATCGTAATAATCTAGGTTAGCGCCTCCATCACTGAAACTGCTGCTATCAGGAACAACAAAATATATATGAAGAACTGCTATAGCTTTCATTCTTCCAAAACAATTTCATATCTTTTATCATGTTTTTCATAGACGACATAAGTGTTAAAAGAAAAGATATATTGTGGTTTTAGCAAAATTCAAAGTGTTAAACTGAAGTGTGATTCATGAAAAGTGGAGTTAAAGAATTAGATTTAAAGGATTACAGAACTAATGAAGACAATAAAAGTATAAAAAAACAAGATTCCATATTAAAAATATAGAACCTTGTTGAGTTATTCATATCTTACTTAATGGTATATTTTAAATTGTACTACTACCGTAATTAGGCTTTCAGAATTGTGCTCAGTTTCTTTCATAAAGTCCGCAAACTTATCACCTCAGGATCATTTTAGCAAAGTTTGCTTAAAAAAGCAGTAACTCCGTCCCTTTGCATTCCTTACGTCCCTTTGCATTCCTTTGCATTCTACATTCCTATTTGGCTCATCACCATCCTATAATACTGCCTCTCCTCTTTCATAAGACTTTCATGATTTCCACTTTCTATGATTTGCCCGTCACCAATCACCATAATATGATCTGCATCTCGAATAGTGGATAGTCGATGGGCTACCAAAAAACTTGTGCGATTCTTCATTAAACCCAGTAATGCATGCTGAATATCTTTTTCCGTCTTTGTGTCCACACTACTGGTTGCTTCATCTAAAATTAGAATGGGACTGTCACATAATACTGCCCTAGCAATGGATATAAGCTGACGTTGTCCTTGACTCAAATTATCGCTAACCCCAGACACCATCGTATGGTATCCCTTAGGTAATTTATTAATAAAATCATGAGCACGAGCTATCTGGGCAGCCTTTATCACTTCTTCATCGGTAGCATTCTTTTGAGAATATCGAATGTTATCCATAATTGTGCCCGTAAAGAGGCAGGTATCTTGCAATACCACTGAAAAGCATTTTCTTAGGCTACTTCGCTTTAATGTTGTAATGGGTTTACCATCAATTAAAATCTTGCCGCTATCCACATCATAAAAACGAGTAAGTAGATTAACAATCGTTGTTTTTCCCGCACCGGTTTCACCCACTAATGCAACTATTTCTCCAGCCTTAGCCCTAAAGCTTACATTTTTTAAAACGGGGGTGTGCTTATCATATGAAAAACATACATTTTCAAAAGTAACATCTCCTTTAGGGTATTTCATGTCAATAGCATCCTCGATATCAGTGGGCTCTTCTTTTAAGTCCAATATTTCAAAAACCCGTTCTGCTCCTGCCAGGGCAGACTGAATCGTATTAAACATACCTGCAATAGCGTTTAATGGAAAGGCAAATTGTTTAGAATAACTCATAAAGCTAACAACCGTCCCAACGGTCACACCATATCCTATCGTCAATACTCCCCCAACAATCGCTATTCCTGCAAAAACGAAATTGTTAATTACATTTAAAAGTGGCATCATATATCCAGACCATACCTGCGCCCTTTTACTGCTTTCATATAGCATTTCATTAATTTTTTCAAACTCCTTTAGAACATCCTCTTGCTTTCCAAATGCTTTGACCATTTTAAGACCCAATATATTTTCCTCAATCACACCATTAAGTGAACCTAGACTTCGCTGCTGTGCCGAAAAATAAGCACGGCTTTGAGATGCAATGGTGCGACTTAAAAGTGCCACAAGGGGAACGCATAGTAAGATAACAAGGGTCAGAGGTATATTTAGTTTGATCATAACAACCAAAGAGCCCCCTAAGGTTAACACACTGGATATTAATTGTGTAGTTGTTTGTGCAATAGTGGAACTGATACTGTCTATGTCATTTGTTATTCTGCTCATGGTATCACCATGGGAGCGTGTATCGTAGAAATTCAATGGAAGCCTCTGCATTTTTTGAAAAAACTCTGTGCGCAGCGCATACACAAGCTTTTGTGAAACTCGAAGCATAATCATGCCATTAATATATGAGATCAGCCAATTAGCTATATGCAAAGCACCAATGATTAGTAGTAAATTTATCAGTATTTCTGTACCCACTGTTCTAGTCTGGATTTGAAAGGTGTTGAAGGTCCTTCCTATAAAATAAGGAATGGCAACAGAGATTGCTGATGAAAATACTGTAAGTATCATGGCTAAAAAAATTGTTTTCCCCCAACGCATATATATCTTTAGAACACGTATTAAGGTATCTTTTGTATTTTTAGCCTTCACAGTTGATGCAAACCGATTGGCGCCACGCCCCCCTGGTTTGCCACCAATAGAGGGTACCTTTACTTCTTGATTAGATACTTGTTGTGCCATAGATTACACCTCCCTACTGCCCTCTATTTGTGTTTTGTAAATGTCTCGATAAATTTCGCAGTTTTCCATAAGTGCATCATGGGTACCATATCCCACCTTCACCCCATTGTCCATTACCAATATTCGATCTGCAAACATAGCTGTTCCACAGCGCTGAGTAACGGTAATGACTATCTGGTTTCTTGCTTTAGCCTTTAGATTTTCCCGTACCTTTGCTTCCGTTACTGCATCAAGAGCACTGGTTGCGTCATCTAATATAAGTATAGGGGAATTTCTCAGTATTCCCCGGGCTATAGAAATACGCTGTTTTTGACCCCCTGAAATATTAACACCACCCCTCCCTAGAATACCTTCATAACCTCCTGGCATCTGTAGAATAAATTCTGCTTGTGCAGTGGCTACAGCTTCCTGCATCATTTCATCAGTGGCCTCTTTGTTTCCCCATCTAAGGTTGTCAGCTACAGAGCCTGAAAAAAGTATTGGTTTTTGTGGAACAATGGCTATATTATTGCGGAGTGAATCAATATTAAGTTCTTTGATGTCATAGCCATTAATGAAAATTTTTCCCTTACTTACATCATAGAATCGCAACAGCAGTTCAGCAATGGTAGATTTCCCACTGCCTGTTGGACCAATGATAGCCAAGCTTTCTCCAGCTTTGATAGAAAATGTCAAATTTTTTACGGCAGGTATCCCACTACCACCTGGGTATGCAAATGTAACATTTTCAAAGTTAATATCTCCATTTAACTCTTTTATTTCACCATCATGAGTAAAATCTTCTTCACAATCAAGTACTTCTTGGATACGTACTGTAGAAGCCTTCGTTCTCACAAAGCTATTAAATATGTTTGTGATCATAATTAAAGAGCTAAGAATTTGAGCCATATAAATTGTAAATGCTGTAATCTCCCCTGGTGTTGCAAGGTTTAAAGAAAATAATCTACTTCCTATAAAAATTACGATTGCTGTTCCGATTCCAACAACAAGAGTCATCAAAGGCGCTATAAAAGTAATGACCATCTGTGAAGATATGCCCTTATCCATTAAATTCGTATTTGCGGCTTGAAACTTATGAATTTCCTTATCATATGTACCAAAGGCTTTAACTAAGCGTACACCTATAAGATACTCCTGCACAACTGAGTTCATTTGATCCATCGATTTTTGCAATTGATAGAAACGGGGGTAGCTTAACTTCATACTGAGGATGATAAGAACAGCCACTACTGCAACAATGCCATAAATAATAAGACTTAGCCGAAAGTTTAGCAGACTTGCAAGGACAATACTGCCTATACACATAATAGGTGCTTTCAAGAAAATACGCATAATACCATTTACAAACTGTATGACTTGTGAGGTATCGTTGGTCATACGGGTAATAAGAGAACCACTTTCAATTTGATCAACACTTGTTTCGGAAAAGTTTATAGTTTTTTTAAATAAATCATATCGTAAATCTGCCCCCATACGTTGTGATACTTTGCTTGCCAAAATATTTCGGGTCACTGCAAAACAAGCACCCATGACAGTGACCATAATCATACGGCTTCCCCAGTAATATACATTGGAAAGAGACCCTTCTTCAATCCCTATATTAATGATATTTGCCATAAGTGTAGGACCAAGCAAGTCACAAATCGTCTCCAATACAACACAAAGGACTGCTGTTATAAATGGAAATTTATATTTTTTAAAGTATTTGCTATATAGTTTCATATTTATTACCTCCTGGGCCTCCAAATCCCCTGGGTATGCAACATTCTTCCCCGTATGTTTCACAGTTTTTCAACGCTAAACCTATACTTTTGTATACTTTGTAAAAAATCAATCTCTTTCTTTATGTGAATTTTTTCTTTTAGAGTTAAGACATCTACCCGATGCCCCGGTGTTTTAGCTTTCTGAAGCGAGTTCATTCCTTATTTCAAAATTCCAGACTTATATATTTGCTAAACCTGTGGCACTTTTTATGCTCCCTGTGACCATGATGGTGCCTTCTACCCCCACATCTCTCCTTTATATCACCACTATCCATTCCTTCAAGATTAGTGTTAATCTTAGTAACTATCTCCAACATTTTTTCCATTTCTTCCGTTGTCAAACAATTAAAAAGTGAAGCCGCCAAATTATCATTATCCTGAACAAATCCACTAACAGCAGTTTTACCAGCATCGGTTAGATAAACGTGTATCACTCTACGATCTTTTTCATTCTGCCTTCGTTCGATTAACGAATTTTGTTCCAAATGCGTTAGCATTTCTGTTAAAGATGATGGACGCATATCCATTAACTCTGCTAAATCTCGCTGTATCACCCCATCGTTTTTTGAAATGTGAAATAGCAGATGAATTTGCCCTCGATGAAGCCCTTCTCTTGGTGGCATCATACGATGTTTATGTCTATGCATCTGTCTATTTAAGCGTTGTAGAGCATTGTATAAATTATTTGAGATCGTATTGCACATATAAAACCCTCCTTTTATATTAGGTACCTAACTATTTCAATTATAATAATTCTTGAAAAAAATGTCAATATCATATTTAGGTACCTAATCATTTTGAGAAGCGCGGGGAAGCGCGGGGACGGGGTTGTTGCTTTTCTCCTGTGTCATAACTTCCAAATAGTATTTGCCGATATCCCAGTAACTCTTGCTAGCTGCCTTGTTGATATTCCTTCTATCTCCAACGCTTTTTTTAATATTATTTGCTTCTTTTCTTTGGGTTCATTTTGTAATGTCCATGCTTCCACCTTAAATTGACTTTTTATCATCTGCCTTAATTCATCATCTGATATCTTCTTCTTTTTTTCTTCTATTTCTAGACATTTATCATCGCTGCACTCATTATTGAATTTCATAAATAATTCAAGGGCGACAACTTTATCTTCAGCAAAATTTTTTAGTACATACTCTCTATCTATTATTTTTTTCCTTTCTAAATATTCACTGTAACTACTCCATTTATAGTCTTTTATTTTTCTCGTAATCCCTGCTTTTATAGGATTTTGATGAATATATCTTATAACTGTCAAAAAATATGAATCTGTCTCTACAGGTTCACTTTTAAACCGATCCTGAAATAAGTTTCCAATTCGTTCATATTTTTTGTTATACCAATACACATAGCTTCCACTTATACGTCTCATTATTTGTTCTAAAGGTTCTTCTCCTTCTTTTAACAATAGATGAAAGTGATTGTCCATGAAACAGTATGCATATATGCTATACCTACACTTTTCTTTATACCTTATCATCGTTTGCAATAGCTTCTCTCTATCTTCATTATCCTCAAATATACTTTGCCTATTTATTCCCCTCAATATTATATGATATATTCCAGTCTCACTCTTTTTTCTTGCTGTTCTTGGCATACTTATCACCTCAAGATCATTTTAACAGAAGTTGCTTTCCTACAAAGCAGCAACCCCGTCCCCGTGCTTTTTATATATAAATATATATTGAGAAAAAGAGTAATATGCTTCCCGCTAGCACAAAGAGATGCCATATAAAATGATGATATTTAAACCAATTAAATACAAAGAATAGAACACCAATACTATAACATAAGCCCCCTGCAAGTAATAGTACAAATCCTGTTTTTGTTAATGCTTGAAAAATAGCACCTGTAAAAAAAATAATTGTCCATCCCATTATTAAGTATATGAGTACATGTATTTTAACAAATTTTTCAATCCATACAATTTTAAAAACAGCACCAAGTATAGCAAGACTCCAAAGAATACTACAGATTACAATTCCTTTCACATCACCAATCGCAATCAAACAAAAGGGAGTATATGTACCAGCAATTAATAAATAAACGGAGGAATGATCCATACGTTCAAATACATTCTTCACTTTACCCGCTGGAAATGCATGATAAAACATAGAATTGGTATAAAGTATAATAAGTGAAGTTGAATAAATTATCATACTAACCATATATAAGATATTATCAACTTTTTTACTTTTTAATACAAATAGAACTAAAGCAGTTATCCCTAATAATATCCCTATCCCATGGGAAATTGAATGAGCAAGCTCTTCTCCAAGAGAAAAGTGTTTTCTGATAATCACCTTTTTAAGTTTATTCATCTGGTACCTCCTCAAAATACCTTAAAGTAAGGTATATAGATGTTTCAACTTGAATTATACCACATTAACAGTAAACGTTGGATTATTTATCATTCTTCTATATCAAATATTGAAAGCTGTTTTTGTTCATATCTAAGTTTATAGCCTTTAATAATATGTGCCATTTTATATAGTATACTACGATTGTCACATTCTTTCTGAAATAACTGCCAAAGTTCTTGAGCCTTTGGGGAGCGGCACTGATATGTACTTCCATACTGCTGTATGTACTTTTGTTTAAGAGAAGGAAACATCTCATCCAATTTGTTATAATACCATCGTCTCTGGTTTTGTCTCAAGGTTACTCCAAAAGCAGGATATATAAATCTTGCTCCATTTTTATGTGCAAGGGTAATAATATTGCTGATGTTTTCTGCTGTATCTTCTATGAAGGGTAGCACTGGCATTAATAATATGCCTGCAAAAATACCCTTCTCAGTTAGCCTTTTAATAGCTGCAAACCTCTCCGATGATACAGCTACATTAGGTTCAATTTTTTTACATATTGTATCATCAGCAGCTGTAATTGTAATCTTTATTAACACAGGAGAGTGCTCCGATATTTCTTTTAGTATATCAATATCTCTAGTAATCAAGTCACTTTTTGTGGCGATAGATACGCCAAACCGATAACGATTGATCAGTTCCAAAGCACCTCTGGTCAGCTTCTGTTCTTCTTCAAAGGGATTATATGGATCGCTCATAGCCCCAGTACCGATTACACCTTTTTTTCGTTTAGATTTAAGCTCACACTCGATTAAGGCAAGGGCGTTTTCCTTTGCCCTTACCTTATCAAATTTTTCTATCCTATAACATTCACTACGGCTATCACAGTAAATACAACCATGGCAGCATCCTTTGTAGATATTCATATTATAGTTGATACCAAACCAGGAATTATTTGCAGCATATCCAGATATAATTGTTTTTGCTGGGATAAAGTCCATATTCATAACCCCCTTCTTGCAACAATCTTTCAATTTTAGTTTTACTAAATCTTTTTCAAAGGACTTACCAGCCAACACTGATATACTTACCAAACTAACCTCGTCTGTCCAACGTTTTTTTATATACTAAGATACGCTAAGAATTCTACATCCTTCATTTTGGATATTGATTGCAGCATTTATATCTCTATCTATTATAACACTATAGGTTAAAACAAAGATTCGAGGATAGAAGTATATCAAAGGACGATAGTAATTATCCTCCAGAATCTCGTCCATTAACTTCTATGTATCCAAGACTACCTTTTTAAGCGATGCTTCGGTCTCCTGCAACTTTCCACATTAGGCCTTTTGCTACCTGCTATTTTAGTGAAACTTCTTATTGGTAAGCTCAGGGGAGATTCTTTGACAGTTACAAATACACTACGTTTTGAAGCTCTTACAATCCAGATGGCATAATACGATTATCACTTACAGATTAAAACCTCACGATAGTCATGCTGCTTCTTTTTCAAATATCTTATTACTATTTTATTATTAAAATATCAAAGAGTTTACTGAACCCATTTCTTGCTTAACTTTTCAAACTCCCCTGTTAGCTTCATTTGATCCATCCAGAAATTAATAGCATCTGCAAAAATGCTATCTCCTCTATGGAATAAATAGCCCATTTGATTTTTTGTAAAAGGATTATCACTTAAAGCTGCATATAAGCGGTCATCATACTTAGCATAAAATAGTGCTTCTATACTATCTGTAATCATTACATCAACTTCTCCTTCTGCTACTTTTATAGGAATATCTAAATTGTTTTGTACTACAGTAACTTGTGCATTTTTTATATTATCTTTAACAAAAGCTTCATTGGTTCCACCTGGATTTACTCCTATATGCACATGAGACTGATCGATATCTTCTAAGCTTTTATACTTTTCCTTATCTTCTATTCTAATCAAAGGAGATTTGCCATACTCAATATATGGTTGCGAGAAATTTGCTTGTATTTGTCGTGACATTCTTCGGCTAATGCCTCCCATAGCTATATCAAATTTATCTGCCAATAAGTCCTCCATTAAAGTTGGCCATGTAGTCTTAATAAACTCTACTTTGACCCCTAACTCCTCTGCCAACATTTTTGCTGCATCAATATCGTATCCTTCAAATTCATTGGTTTCTGGATTTAAATATGTAAAAGGTTTATAATCCCCAGCAGTACCAACTCGAATATATCCACGCTCTATAATAGTATCAAGTCGTGATGCTATCTTTACAGTGTTACTGGCTGCGTCCCAAGTCACATCCCTGCCTAGCACCTTTCCTATGGCTTTAGCTGAAACCATTGTTTGACCACTGGCATTTAACACACCTTCTAACACACTTCCATCTACTAACACCTGCACAGAGTTCTTGCTTAAACTATCATTTTGTGCAAAACTAAAAATCATATTAGATACCAGCACCCCTACAATTATACAAATCGTTAATCCTACTCTCCATGGAGCTTTGTAGCTTTTTTTCATATACCTCATCTTTCTTCCCCCTATTTTTTTATTTTTGCTCTATGTCATGAATTCATAATGTACTTGTCAATTTCCAATTACCGTAAACGCTTCATCTCTAAATATTTCTTTTAATAATATCTCAGGTAACTATCAATGAATTCAAGTTATTCGTTCTACACCTAGAAATATAGCAATGTGCCGACCTTAATTTGAAATTTTTTAAGTATTGCTTAACTTTTTTGTTTGTTTCTATTTCTAGACATCTTCTCTAGTTTCCTTCAAAAACATAGAACTTTTTTATTATAATCATATTGCATTTTTCTTTATATTTCGACCAAAAGCGAGTATTTTTTAATTTCCTTAGTGACATACTTCCACCACTTGGACTTACGCTTAGAGATAAGTTAACAATTTAAACTAAAACAACAAGAAGGCCCTCATCCTCTTTAGGTAGGGGACTTCTTGTTGCTTTAGGTTAAAAGAAGCAGAATCGGGATTAAATTTCAATTTTCTCAGTTTAACCTAAGTGGTTGCTTTACTTTATGTAAATTATATACTCTGTATGCTTCTTCTACGGCTTTTATTGCATCAGGCATATTTAGAAGTTCCTTAACTTCCTGCTGATTAAGAATTAGCGTTTTCATAAATCTCACCTAAACCAGACCTTTCTCAATTAAATATTCCTCAAAGACCTTCAGACTAGTCTCAAAGCTTGCCCGTCCATAACCCATCCTAAAATATTGTCCGTCATATGCATACATATCTGCGGGCAATAACAGTACGCCTTTTTCTTCTACCAGTTGGTCGCAAAATTGGCCTATAGGGGTCTCGATATTCATTTTATGAAATGCTATCGGGCCTGCTGTAGGTCTATTATACTTGAACAGTCTCGGATACCTTTGGAAAAACTTATCTGCAATTTTAAGATTTGCTTCAATAATTTTGCGGTTACGCTCTAATATTTCATCACTATGTTTTAGTGCAACTATTGCCAATTCCTCGGCTGAACTGCTGCTACAAATACTTGTATAATGTTTCATTTTAACCATTTTTTCAAGAATTTCCTTGTCTTTTGCAGCAACCCAGCCAATTCTAAGACCGGCTAGGCCGTATGCTTTAGACATAACACCTAAAGATATGCCTTTTTCATAAATATCTGCGAACCAAGGTCTCTTTACACCATCGAGTTCAATACCTTTATATACCTCGTCGCAGAATACATAGATATCATTTTTGTGTGCAATATCTGCAATTCTTTCCATTTCCTCTGCGGTGAAAGTATAGCCTGTTGGATTATTGGGACTATTTATACAGATTAGTTTTGTGTTTGGTTTTATTAATCTTTCAAGCTCATCATAATCCATAACCCAACCATTGTCTGCTTGTTTAAGCGTCCATTTGGATACTTCACATCCAATAGAGTTTGCTACTTCATAAAGAGACTGGTAAATAGGGAATTGGCTGATCATATGATCGCCTTCATCCAAGCATACATTTAAAAAATTGAAAATTGCCTCTTGGGCACCTACATGAACGATAATGTCTTCAGCTTCAATTCTCTGATAAAGCTTTGATATTATCTCCCTTAACTCTGGGTTGCCGGAAACTTCTGTATATCCCAACCAACCATTTAACAGTAATTCTTCAGCTCCCGGTTCATAAGCTAATAGTTCCCTAACCGACATTGACTCACAGTCAGACTGAGTAAGTAAATATGGAGCTGTAAATTCATGTTTACCAAAAAATACCTCCAATTTAAAATCATTCAATTTCATTTTACTCACCTATTCCTTTCTCTTTTTTTATTTAATTATAACTTATAATTCATAGCAATTATCCATCCATTCATTGACTTTTCAACCAACCAACTTTAATATATAATCATACAACATACAGGGAAAGGATGAACATATGGGGAATAAAATTTCAACAGTTATCAATTTCGACTGGAAGCCTGATCGAAAAAACCAATTGCCACTTTCAAAGCAAATTGTTAATTATATTACCGAAAGGATCTCTCGAGGCGATTGGTTAATTGGCCAAAAGCTTCCTTCACAGCGTGATTTGGCAAAAACGTTAAATGTTAATCGCAGCACTATAATAGAAGCTTTATCAGAGTTAAACTCATTGGGTATTATTGAAGGCAACTTCGGTGGGGGTACAACAATAACAAACAACACATGGTCTCTACTTTTTTCTGCTGCTACACCGAATTGGAAAAGTTATATAGAATCCGGCATTCACAAAGCAAACTTTCCAACCATCCAAGCTATAAATAAATTAGAATTTGAAGAAAATATAATCAGACTAAGTACAGGCGAAATGTCACCTGACCTGTTTCCCCATGAGATGATGAAAAAAGTTCTAGGCAAAATTCCATCCAGAGCTTTTTCACTTAACTATATTGAACCACTTGGACTTCTTGAACTAAGAAAAGCCCTTAGCAATTATCTTAAAAGTTTCGAACTGGATGTGACTCCTTCGCAAATCCTCATAGTTTCTGGTTCTTTACAAGCTTTACAACTGGTTTCTATCAGTATATTAAGACCAAATTCCACAGTTTTTATAGAGGAACCATCTTATGTAAAATCATTGCATGTGTTTGAATCAACCGGCATGCAAATGAAAGATGTTCCCATGGACGAAAATGGTTTAATACCGTGGATGATTAATAAATCAAATATAAAGAATGACACTTCAATACTGTATACGATTCCTACTTTTCATAATCCTACAGGACTAACTATGAGTTTAAACCGAAGATTAGAAGTACTTAGGTGGTGCAAATCAAATCAGCTCCCAATAATTGAAGATGATGCTTACCGAGAACTATGGTTTGATGAGTTACCGCCTGTACCCCTTAAAGCTCATGACTCCACTGGAAATGTTCTTTACTTAGGAAGTGTGTCAAAGTCCCTTGCTCCTGGCCTAAGGATTGGATGGGTTGCAGGGCCGGAACCTGTTGTAGAAAGACTTGGCGATATTAAAATGCAAACTGATTACGGTGCTAGTTCTCTTTCACAATGGGCGTTAACTGAATGGATTGAAAGTGGCTTATATGAGGAGCATCTAAAATCTTTCAGAACTCAATTAATCAATCGAAGAAACTTTGTTCTAAGCTTTTTAGATCAATACTTTGCTGACTTAGCCTCGTGGAATGTTCCAAAAGGCGGTTATTATATTTGGCTTAAACTTAATTTATCTATATCTACAGAAAAATTATTTGAATTGGCTATTAACGAAAATATATTGATTAATCCCGGTAATCTTTACAGCTTTACTAAGAACCCGTATTTAAGAATTTCCTACTCCTATGCTTCACTTGATGACTTGGCAGTTGGATTAAAAAGGCTTTCAGAAATCATTAGATCACTATAATAGTCTTTTATCTCTTTTCTTAAGCTAACTAATGAAATGTTACACAGACTTGTTAAACCCATTGAAATACAAAAAACGGGGTGGTAGATATCTATTCCAGATTCACCACCCCTTACTAATTGTTCTCTTTCAATCCTTACGACAGCCTCCATATGTCTGGTGTATTTATAGCAGACAATTTTGATAGTTGTATCTGCTGGCTTTTTAACTAAATAAATCTATATAGAAAATAGCAAATAAAATCATGAATATCAAGTATAAAAAATCTTATTACTCTTCTCCACTTTAAATTAAAGATAGCAGATATTGGCTATCTATCATATGCTCTTATAGATATATGAACTATCTAATAAATAGCTTCCCCCCAAATTACTAAATGCTCCCCTTTTTCTCTTCCCAGAGACGAGTACGCTCCTCAAAGCTCAGTTTTTTATATACTTGATGCACCATCCACATATAGCCAAAAGAATCTAAAAATATAGCATTGGCTACCCCATAATCTGGTATTTCCGTTATTGCTTGTATTACTTTGCAGCCTGCCTTGATTGCTTTCGAAAATGTTTCTTCAATATCAGGCACCATAATATTGAACCAAATTGACTTGGGATCATCCATGGTGGGTGCCTTCATCTGAAATTCCGGATTTTCATCCAGCATATGAAAATGGACTCCATAGAGGGAAAATATCACCTCATTTTCACCCTCTGGAAAAGACGTCACCTCTATAGGCTCAATATCAAATATGTTTTCGTATAATTTCAATGCCTTCAAGCTATCCGATACAACCATATCAATTTCTACACCTATCATATCAATCTATCCCTTCTTTTTTTATATTCATACCCTCAAATCTTTAAAGTTTTTAATGACTCTATATTAATGAAACTAAAGGAGAGTCTAACTTTAGCTTTAAAAAAGTAAAGGCAACCTATTTAATAAACACATAGGTATTCTCATCTGACAGCTCCTCTGCAAAGGTATAATTTAATCTGTCGAATCCCTTTATTTCCTCTGCCCTCTCTACTTGCTTTTCTGTCATAAAGCGTACCATTTCTCCCCTAGCCATTTTTACTTGAGTGCCTTTTTCCACCACCCTTTTTTCTGTCATCTCTCCAAAGATACAGGTAATAAAGTGGATATCAGGATTTAAATATTTTGAGATACATTTATTGTACTCTTTAGAAGCCAGATTTACAATGCACTTGCTTTCTGAAAGGAGATGTGTCGCCAGCTTGCTATTCCAAAAACTATAAAGTGAGCTAACATCATTTCCATGTAGCTTGGCCTGCATCTCCAATCTGTATGGAACGACACCATCAAAGGGTCGCAATATGCCATAAAAACCCGACATAATACGCAAGTGTTTCTCGAGATATAAGAACTCCTCTGTGCTAAATATGTCAGGAGCCATATACTGATATTGAATCCCCTCATAGGCAAGGATAGCAGGTGTCAAATTGCGATATAAATCCATTTTCTGAATTCTCTCGTAATTAAGGGTAGCTATTTTATCATTGCAGTTCCATACTGCTTTGACTTCTTCATAGCTTAACTTCTTTAAATATTCTAGGAGGATCTTCGTATCTTCTATGAATTGCGGAAGATTATGATGTCCTAGGGCATCTGTATCTATTTTCATCTTTTTTGCAGGTGAAATAATGATTCTCATAGTTTTCCTTTCCGATCTGTTATTTACTATAAATATCTGATATCTTCTTCTTTTTGTCCTCTATTTCTAAGTACTTATCATTACTACTCTCTTTATTATATTTAATAAAGAGCTCTATGGCTAGATCATTATCTTTAGCAAATATTTTTAATACATCTTCCTTATCTATTATTTGGGCAGCTTCTAAGTATTCTCTATAGCTACTCCATTTATATTCTTTTATGTTTCTCACAATCCCTGCTTTTATAGGGTTTTGATGAATATACCTTATACTTGTTAAAAAATATGTGTCCCTTTCTGCAAATTCACTTTTAAAGCAATCTTGAAATAAATTTCCAATCCCTTCACATTTCTTATTATACCAATATACACAACTTCCACTTATACGTCTCATTATTTGTTCTAGATACTCTTCCCTTTTCTTAACAATACATGTATGTGATTATCCGTAAACCATATGCATATATACGATATTTACACTTTTCTTTATATCTTATCAAAGTCTGTAGTAGTTTTTCTCGATCTTCATCATTTTGAAATATACTCTATCGATTTATTCCTCTTACTATTATATGGTATATTCCTGTTTTGCTCTTTTTCCTTGCCCTTCTTGGCCTACTTTATCACCTCAAGACCACTTTAACAAAAGTTACTTGGAAAAGCAGCAACTCCGTCCCTTCGCTGTCCCTTCGCTGTCCAAATGAAAAAAAAGATTCCATATTAAAGAATATAGAACCTTGAATTATTTATATCTTATTTAATGTTATATTTTAAATTGTGCCACTGACTTGGTTAGGCTTTCGGAATTATGTTCAGTCTCTTTCATAAAGTCTGCAAATTTTGTAGCCATCTGCATTACATCCAAAGTTCTTTCTGCTATACGCTGTGTGCCTTGTGCACCTTCATTGTTGGAAACTGTAACTTCATTGATAGCTTGGGCCATATTTTGAATAGAGGCTAACAATTCCTCGGCTGTTGCACTAAAATCTGTTACTATATCTTGAATGGCTTCTGCATCCTTATAGTATTGCTCCCCTGTACTTACCATTGATTTATAGTCGTTAATTACTTTTGTATCGATGAAATCCAAAGCTTTCTCAGAACTTTGTGTCAAGTTTTTTACTGAACTAACTACAAGTTTTGTAATATCTTGAATTTCATTAACAGTATTTTTCGAGTCTTCCGCTAATTTACGTATTTCATCTGCTACCACTGCAAAACCTTTGCCTGCTTCTCCAGCCCTTGCAGCTTCTATTGCGGCATTTAATGCAAGGAGGTTTGTTTGAGAGGTAATTTGCAAGATGGATTCCGTCAGCACATTAATTTTCTCCACTGCTTTTGATTGCTCGATGGAAGTCCGCATATCTTCATCAATCGTCTGTCGTATATCATATGCTATCCTCTGAGAAGTGACAGCACTCTCTTTTAATTCCTGTGCACGCTCGCTGATTTCTTCAACAATGATGGAACTATTTTGAGCTTTTGTCGCAATGGAATCCGCTGCACTTTCTATTTCTGTTGATGTTGCGTTCATTTGTTCTGTTGATGCAGCGGTTTCCTCCATTCCAGCAGACATCTCTTCTGTAGTTGCCGAAACATCTTCTATTTGTGAAACTAACTCAGACAAATTTTGTGACGAAGCTTCAACTTTATCTTTCATTCCACCAGCTTCACTGACAATATCCTTAAGAACGGACCGAATTGATTTACTCATAGTATCTACGGATTTTGCAAGCAATCCAAGCTCGTCCTTTCTCTTTAGGAACTTTTCATCCACTTCCTTTGTAAAATCCGCATTTGCCAGGATGTTCATATGCTCAGCCAACGATTTTATGGGGGAGGCTATAAAACCTGCTAAAAACACAGATATCAGAATAATGAGCAGTATAGCAACAGATATTAAAACCATTATTACCAGCTTTGACTTATCTAATTCTGTATAGATTTCTTGGTTAGGAACTGTCACAACCACTTTCCATCCTGTACTGGGAACAGTTGCATAGGCCGCAGTCTTCTGTTCTCCGTCATCGTCTTGATAGGTGACAAACCCATCACTTTCTAACAAAATTTCCTCACTAAAAACTTTTTCCTTATCTGGATTCACAGAGTATTCTTTATAGCTTTTTCCGACCCTCTCTTGATCCGGATGGAACAGTATATTTCCATAGTCGGATAATAAAAAGCCATATCCGGTTTCGGCCACCTTAATTTGCCCAATATAATGTTCCAGCGATTCAACACTTACCATACTGGTGAGTGCTCCCTGAAAATTATTATTGTCATCAAGTATCGGTACACTTATGGGAATTTGTTTGTTTCCTGTATTAATATTTTCAACTATATCAGTAATCGCAATACTTTTTGTATCTCTTGCTTTAATGAAATATTCTCTTTCGCTAATGTTAATAGGTCTATTGTCAGCCGCCATAACTCCCGCATATCCATCTTTATCTGCAACAGTGGTTGATGCGACTTCCACATCATTTTGAGCAATATATCTGATTATCGATCGTATATATGCCAAATCCATATCTTTGAACTCAGGGTTTGCTTTAAGGGATTCTGTAAGCTGTGAAGTTTTGCTATTGAGCCATGATTCAATCTTATATGCATTTACATTAGCTATTTCTGTCGTCTGCATTCGAATATTATTAGTGGCGGTTACATTAAACTGATGATATTGAAAAAGACCCAGGCTAACAAGCGGAATAAGTGCTACACATAGTAAGATAATCATCACTCTAAATTTAAGCGTATTTAAGTATTTCATACGGTTCCTCCTTAGTTGTCGATATTTTTTACTTCAAAGTTTTAGATTTTATTTTAATATTTTTATACTATCTGTACCTTATCTGTTGCGGAAATATTTCAAAACATTTTTCCAACTATAATTCAGCATGTTTGAAGTGGACTAGGATTAACGAGTCAATCTCCCACTTAAGTAAACACGAAAATAACATAACCAGCAAACCAACATCGTCACCCTTAAGCTGTCTAATTTCAATTTCACGCTTAAAAGCTCTAAACATACTTCGTAAATAGATCTTTCATTTAAAAGAAGCTCAATATCTTATGTATCCTCACCCTGCTGGGGGACAAAAACGTATTTTTTGCCAAAATAGCAATTCAAGTTATGTGCAAAAAAAAAAAAAGAATAATACCCTTTAAATATCTTTGTCATATTTGGGAATACTCTATCCTTGCTTTTATAGTGTGCATATGCTGATAAACCTTATTACCGATTTTTCTCATAGTAGCACTTTCATATCCTGTGCTTTAAAACAAATTTTATAGCTGATTCCTTTAGCTTGGTTTTTATCCCCCCTTTTTTTACCTGATGAACGTTTGCTTTAGTATAGGTATTTGTACACTTAACTTATAAATGCAGGTAATAATTATTGGAATTATAGTTAATACAATCTTAGCATAAAACCTACCTAATAGCAATAGATTTTGTAAAATTATGTAGAATTATGTAGAATTATGTAGAATTATGTCGTGCTATGTTTTTTACTTACTTCAGTACTCTTAGTACTTAACCTCATGAGGCAAGGGGCTAATATAGATCTATAGTTTTCTTTGAAATTGTGGAACTTTATCTTTAGTGGGCTTATAAAGAGCGTCATCTAGTGGAGTGCTTCTTTAGCAAAATAAAAAGCCTTGTCATAGCTTAAACATGACAAAGGCATTATAATTAATACTTCTTAATTTTCTACTTCCCAACCCACCGAGCTGATTCCTGATTCTAAACCAATCCTGCTGGCGATTTTTTCAAGAGTTGCATGGTTTTTCATTAAACTCGTTATTCTAGCAACAACTTCTACAGTTTCAGTTCCTGCTATATCCTCACTTTCAAGGTTCGTCAGCATAATATCCTCCCCCTGAAGCATATGAATCAAAAGGGCACGTATATGAAATTCTGCCTTATCTGAGCATACTATCCTCAAGCTATAGACTGTTTCAAATCCTCCCCTAGAAGCAGGTTGCTTTTCAACGGCATGAACAACATGTCTTAAATAAATATTTGCTATTAGTATAAATATGGTACCAATAATTGCCTCCCCTACGAATCCCGTACTGGTTAATACCCCTATGGCAGCAGAGCACCATAGGGTGGCAGCAGTATTTAGTCCTCTAATATTTAGTCCATCTCTAATAATTACTCCAGCTCCTAAAAAACCAATTCCTGAAACAACTTGGGCAGCCATTCTGGTAGGGCTTCCCTCCCCTTCAATCATCATAGATACTGTCACAAATAGGAAAGCACCTAATGCTACCAAAGCATTTGTTCTTATCCCAGCCATTCGTTGCCTTTTCTGTCTTTCAACACCAATAGCTCCCCCTAAAACAAAGGCTATTGTAATTCGTATAATAAAACTTGTAGTAACCATCTTTCCTCCTCCCCTCTACATAGATATCCTAAGGAGTTTATGAACAACCGTAGATATATACTCAATAAAATGTCACTGACCATTAGGATAAAACCTTCTGTCGTAGGCATCCTGTAGCATTATTTCTGAATTATTTATAGCATGCACCTTTGCAGTTGATCTCCTTACTTTATCCCGTGAAAGATGTTTTAGTAGTATAGATTGTCTTTCTCTTCCTAGGCCTTCAAATACCTGTAAAGCCCTTTCTTTTTTTAGGTGTTTAAAAACAATTGCTTGTTCTTCTGGCTTTAACTGTTTAAAGACATGAGTCAGCTTAATAATATCAACTCCGTTGATTAATTCCTTTAAGGCCTTTATATCACCTTTCTTCAAAAATTTCAATAAATTTACTCTGAAGATCGTCATGGGTATCCCTCCTAAATAAGTTATTTTGTTTAAAGGGTCTAGCACTTTTATTTTGGAAAAACTTTTGCTAAGCTTCATGGCCGAATCACTACTGTCTGGCATACCCATCACTCCCCTCAAAGTTTTCTATATGGAAAAACGACCCCAAAGGAATCGTTTAATTTTGATAAACCGAATCATTATCCACAGCAACAATACGATAGCTGTTAAAGATACTATTCATCAAGTAATTCTATATCAACTCCTCCTTTGAGCTTTAGCACTAAATGACGTAGATTCTATTGAATCAGCTATCTTAAGCATACCTTAATCCGATCCTGCCTGTTCTACCCATTGGCGTCTCTCGACATTTTTGGGCAATAGCCTGTGTTCATTTAGGAGCCTCACCTAACAAGTTCTATTTAATTTTAAAAGCTTCTATAAAAGATAACCTAAAAACTGTGTTACTAATACAAAGTATATCAGCAATCCCGAGATGTCTTTGATGGTTGTAATTATTGGATCTGCTCCAGCTGCCTGGTCAATATCTAGTTTAAGCAGTATATATGGTATGAAGAACCCTAATGCTGTTGCCAGTGTCATTGTAATTGCTAGAGCTAATCCTACAGCAATTCCTAACTCAGGAATCCCTTGCCATACAGATGCAATGATTCCTGTAACAGTACCTACCAAGGCACCCATACTTAGTCCAACAAGTGTTTCTTTTCCTAAATGTCCAAAGAATTTCTTTGTGTTGATGTGTCCTAAGATTAAACCCCTGGCAAAGATTGTTGAGGATTGTGTTCCTGCATTACCACCCATATCCATGATCACTGGGATAAAGATGGCTACAGCTGCAATAGCCTCTAGTGCTTCTTCAAATGCATCAATAACCGCTCCAGCCATCAGACCACCAATCATAGTTATAATTAGGAAAGGTAGACGTACCTTCCAAATCTGAAAAACAGATCCGTTTACTAATCGTTCACTACGATCAGACTCTTTACTATTTAAGTCTGCTAAACCCGCCTTATCAAAAATATCCTCAGTTGTTTCTTCTTCAAGAATATCCATTGCATCATCTATTGTAATGATTCCTACTAATCTATTTTCTTTATCTACAACAGGTAAAGCTAGCAAATCTAGTTCTTGTAATGTACGAGCTACCTCCTCTTGATCTGTATCGGTTGAGACTTTTATAATCTTTTTATGCATAATATCTTCAAGCTTCATTTTAGGAGATGCCATCACTAGTTCCCTTAAGGAAAGTACCCCTTCTAGTTTTCTACTTTCATCGGTAATGTAGATAGTATAGATGGTTTCTTTATCTTGGGCATTAGCTCTTACCTTTTCTAATGCTTCAGAAGCTGTATAACTTCTTTTAAGTCTTACATATTCTGTTGTCATGATTCTTCCAGCAGTTTCTTCTTCGTATCCCATAAGCAGGGCTGTTTCTTTACGCTCTTCAGTAGAAAGAGATGCTATTAATTTTTTTGTTACCTTTGCAGGTAGTTCATCCAATAATCTAACACGATCATCTGGTGCTAGCTCTGAAATCATTTCTATAACTTTATCTTCTGTAAAGGATGCTAGTAGTTTTTGTTGAAGATGGGTATCTAGCTGTTCAAATACTAGTAATGCCTTATCTTTAGATAACAGTCGATAAACAATAGCCTGCTCCTCAGAGGATAATTCCCTCATTACATCAAATAATTCAATCGTTTCTGCTTCACTTAATAATTTTTTTAATGACTCCATATCTCTATTTTCCAGATGAGTCCAAATCGTTCTTTTGAATTTTTCCATGATAATCCCTCCAACTTGATTGTAGTTTTAAACTTTTTACCTACCTTTATACATTGCCTACCCCAATTGGGGACATCACTATCACTTTCCATGGACTCACCTCCTAATCTAAAAATAAAAAACGACCTCTCAAAAGAGAAGTCGTATAGTAAACACATCAACAAAGGTACCTATTTTTTTCCATACCTAAGTAACCATAAAGGTTTCTGCTCAGATGCACTCTGAGAATACTTATCATTAAAAATGATTTTCTTTCATAGGTTTTCCACTATAAACTCCTCGTGTGGGTTTTAGCACTAAATGACGTAGATCCAAGTAATTGAATCAGCTATCTTAAGCAGACCTTAATCCGATCATGCCTGTTCTACCCATTGGCGTCTCTGGACGTTTTTGGGCAATAGCCTGTGTTCATTTAGGAGCCTCTCCTAACAAGTTATTTTGTTTTTATTCCTTGTTCATTATATAGTTAACAAATTTCTTTGTCAAGCAGAAATATTTCTTATATTTATTCATACATTTCTATAAGCAAAACCACCAACCAAAGTATAAATTCCCCGATTGGCAGTCAACTCAATATCTTATATTTCAACGTCAAGCTCAACTCCTGACTCCAACTCAATAAGCACTTTATCATCAGAAACTGTAACCCTCTGGACTAGTCTCCTTACCAGTTGCTCATCACAAGTATCTTAAAATTCGTGTAACCTTCTCAACCATAAAGCTATATTTGCTGCCTTTATATTTAAGCTCTAGATTTCCCCTGCTAAAATCCAATTCAATGGAGAATTACCAGCAAAACTTAACTTATTTAATAAGGAATCAATGGTGAATCAATGGGACGGGGGTGTCGCTTCTTGTGTTATAACTTCCAAATAGCAAATAGTACTTGTAAGTACACCAGTAACTCTTGCCAGTTTGCAGGGATTTTCAACTTCCTCTGTGCTTGGTTTCTATTCTACCAAAAACGTTCCTCTTAATATTATATGGTATATTCCTGTTTTGCTCTTTTTTTCTTGCTCTTCTTAGCATACTTTATCCGTCCCTTCGCTTCCAACTAATATGGTATTGGTTTATTATATTGGATTTCTGTAACTTCAAAATTAAACCAGGTAAAGTCTCCATCACCTAATTTCCAGGTGACCTCCCCCTTTGAAGGAACTCTTACTCCTTCAAATTCTTTATAATCCCTCAATGAAATGGACCAAGTCTCTAGACTAAACTCTCCATCAAATTCCCCATATCGTTCAGCCTCGAACTTAATAACCTCTCCGTTATCATTAAAAGTGAATATTCCTGATGCCGTTATATCTCCGTAGGTCATGGTTGCTTTAGCATTATCTTCATCTATTTCTTCCCATGTTATATACTCCTTTAAAACTGCAGATGGAAACCACATCGTCTCAGCAAGATACCTTAACAAAGTGCCTTGATCGATTTCTTTTCCTTCTGAGTCAGCAACAGTAAGTAATGAAAGAGCTTTAATAAGCATATTCCCTTTTCCATCCTGGTATTTGTCTCTTCCTGCAATGTGAATTAACGGAGCCACTTTGATCTTTGCCTTCCAAATAAAGCTTGGCTCTTCTGAAGTAAAATATTGTTCTGCTTCTACTGGCATCCATGGCTTATCCACTCCCAATCTCATATTTGCTTTTTGTTTTAAACGAACAGCTGCTATTTTTTCCATTCCAACAACTCCGGCATATTCCAGCCATATTTGAACATTTTGGGGCAGTCCCTCTATATCCTCCTCCGTCACAATTTCTCCTTTGTTTTCTACATTACTAAAAAGTGTTTTAACTTCTTGTTCTACATTTCCTTTAAATAGAAAATTTGCTATGACTGAGCCAACTATAAATACACCAACAAGTACGGCAATACTAGTTAGCACAAGTGTTGCTTTTGACATGTTATCTCCCCCAATCAAGTTACTACACTACTACACGCCACTGTTTTTCTAAGTTAACCTATTCAAGATTTTATTTATTATGTCTTCCGATTCATCATATCTATTGTTATTACTTGACACTTTCAACATCCTTTCATGATTTGATTATACAATCACGATCCTGTGTCCGTCAAACTTGATATGAGGCAAATGTTTCTATTTATGATTCAATAGACATATCTCAATCATAATCTTTTACATTCATGTGTTTTATAAACTGATTTCCATTGATAAAGTAAATAGTACCACTGCCAATACCATCATCTACAGTATTGTTGAAACAGCTTAAGTCCTTTTCATTATCTCCAGTATCTATTTGAAAGAGTGCCAAATATAGATATTACTAACTCAAATCAAGTTGATGATCTTCTGCCTTAGTCAAAGTCCATATCTATCAAGGTGTGGACATTTTGATGCTTACCTCTCTAGAGCCTGACATCCATTATTTTATATTCTACCGCAGAGTTCCCTGCCCTTAGACCAATCTTCGGAGCAAGAAAACTACCTCCAGAGGCATTACTAATTGATAGGCTCTATAAATAACAGAGGAAAACTACTTCACTTGCAAACTCTGAGACATTATGTATAGTTCTACATAAAAGACATACCCATGCTACAATGTTGCTGGAAGCTGGAGCAAATATTAAGGAGATCCAAAAATGTCTAAGGCATAGTAGACTTGCCACCATGATGGATACTTACTCCCTTATTAGCAGCAAACTAAAACAGGATAGTGTGAATCGTTTTGAAAGCATCACCAAATGATTTGCCACCCATTTAGAAAAAGCAGTGGAAAATGGGTGGCATGGTGACAAATTTTAAGTTGTTTGACCTCTAAGACCCTTCTAAATCCCAGATAGTTTAGCGATGGTTTCCACATGGGCTTTGATAGGCAGATGATAATATTTTGCGGAATAAATAAGGAATCCCCCTTCATTAATCTAAGATAGCACTATAAGTTGCTATACATATTAAGACTATTCTCTATTATTATATTTCCTGTTTAATAAGGGCTTCCAGCCATTACTTTCACTCCATAAAACAAAGGGACAATAATTTGGTATATTTCTATAAGCCATAGAAAATGATCTAAATCCTAAAGTAGCTAATTTTTCATACCCTAAAAGCCTTAACTATTTTTCGTTATTATTATTGTAGTAATGATTCTATTATTGTATATAATAGTATTTACCCGATGGTTTATAGGCTATTAACTATGTGCTTTTTCCATTTCTCTTTCTACACTCTTATAGTCATAATCTTGTTGTCGATGAAAGCGATAGAGACCCAAAGAGTTCAATACAACGATAATAGCACCTAAGTTATGGATAATAGCTGCCATTACAGGTCCAATCCATCCATAAACCGCTGCAATTAATGCAAATACGTTAATACCATTAGCCAACCATAGGTTTGTTTTAATAGTGGTAACTGTACGTTTGCTTAATTGTAAAGCTAGTGGAATTTTTTCAATAGCATCTGATAGAAGAGCTATATCTGCCGCTTCGATTGCCACATCCGTCCCTGTTTTACCCATTGCTACGCCAACATCCGCTTGCATCAGGGCAGGAGCATCATTAATACCATCCCCAATCATTAGCACTTTTTTTCCAACGCTTTGAAGTTCCTTTACAATATCTAATTTTTCATGGGGCAGTAAAGAAGCATAGACATGATCGATCTCTAATTCACTAGCAATTCTCTTTGCCACATATTCATTATCCCCCGTAGCCATTCTAATATCTTTTATGCGCTTACTTTTTAGCTCTCTAATAGTAGCTATAGCCTTTTGTCGAATCGGATCATCAATTGCCATCATCCCAACCAGTGTCTGATTATATACAATAAAAATTGTTGTGTGCCCTTGGTCATTCCAGTGATTTTGCTTATTAGAAATCACGTCATTTACTTCCATATTTAAATATTTAAGCACACTTTTGTTTCCTATATAGGCCTTGTTTCCATTAACCATTCCTTCAATTCCAATACCTACTATACTTTTCCATTCGCTAGCTAACTCCCAGCTTATACCTTCCTTGGTAGCAGCTCTAGTGATTGCTTTTGCAATATGATGTTCTGATAAACCTTCTAGACTTGCCGCTAACTTCAATAGACTTTGTCGATCCCAATCTGGATGGATTAACCCTATGTCAACAATTTCAGCCTTTCCACTTGTAAGTGTGCCGGTTTTATCAAATATAATTGTATCAATTTTACTTATGGCTTCTAGTGCCGGTGCTCCCTTGATTAAGACACCTAATTGTGCTCCTCTACCAACACCTGTCATAACAGCAGTTGGAGTGCTTAATAACATCCCACAGGGACAGAAGACAATCAATACCGTAACAGCTCGAACGATATCTTGAGTAAATAAAAATACTAACCCTGCTATCGTAATACTCATAGGGACAAACCAACCGGCTACTCGATCAATCAACCTCTGAATGGGGGCCTTCTCTTCCTGTGCTTTCTTAACTAACTGCAAGACTCGTCCTATCAGTGAATCCTCCCCCACCTTATCTACTTCCACGTATATTGCTTGGCTTTGATTTAAACTTCCCCCATATACAGACTCACCTATATATTTCTCAATCGACTTTGATTCACCGGTAAGTGGTGATTCATCTACATAAGTAGTTCCCGCTATCACTTTCCCATCAGCAGGAATCCGCTCTCCTGGTTTCACCAGCAATAAATCATCAACTTTTATTTCCTTGCTAGGTATAATCGTTTCTGTAGAATCTTGAATTGAAGCTACCTTTCTTGCTTCCGTCGGTACAATATGTAGTAAATTCTCTAAGGCTTTAGCTGATTTTCTAACAGAGTATGTTTCTAGTAGTTCTCCTATAATCATAATCAAAGCAACCTCAGCAGCTGCTAAATATTCACCTATTGCAATTGCCGCTACCATAGCGATAGTAACTAATAAACCAATCTTCGTTTTTCGTTGCAAAAAAAGAGCACGAATAGCTCCTATATATATGGGGTAACCTCCGATAATCGCTGCAATTAAAGCAGTATCTATGGTTAAAATTTTTGGCAATATTTTTGTTATAGAAAGTAATATAAGGACAGCTGTAACCACTGCAATATGAAAATCTTGTTGGTGTTCTTTATAAAATTCCTTCATTAAAAATCATCCTCCTCTGATAAATGGGTACGAGCCGTATTAAATAATAACGCTATATGCTCATCATCTAGGGAGTAGTAGACACTTTGTGCTTGTTTGCGTGTCTTCACCAGTCGTAACTGACGTAGTCCTTTCAATTGATGAGAGATAGCAGAAACACTAATGTTTACCGTATCCGCTAAGTGCTCAACACACAACTCATTAGCCTCCATTAATGCAAATATTATTCTTAACCGTGTTTGACTTCCCATGACTTTAAAGAGTTCTTCTAGCCGAAGAAAAAATACATCTTCAGGCATTTCTCTTTTTACTTTTTGAAGAGCCTCTTCACTTGAGCATTTGTGGTCACTGGTGCAAATATGACCATCTAAACACTTTTGTTCAAAAGAACAGTCTTTTTTCATAACATAATCCTCCTCTACACTGATTTTTTTCTTTACTACTTAGTGTCTAACCATACAAGTTGTAATAAAACTTTTACAACTTAGTGTACAATAGCGGAGTCATGGGGACGGTTCATCTGGCAGACATGTTTTTATGTGCCTGAGGAACTATCCCTGTAGCGCAGCGAATGTAATATATTTACTACAACTTATATATACTAATTTTATTGAGTATTTGAATATATATTCAAATACTCAATAAAATTAGTATAACAGTCTCTGTTAAATTTGTAAATAATTTTTTTGTCCATAGACAGGGACATATCTAGGGAAATAAGGGGACGGGGTTGTCGCTTCTTTGTTATAACTTCATTACTACTCTCTTTATTATATTTAATAAATAACGCTATAGCTAGATCTATGTTTCTCATAACTCCTGCTTTTATTATGATATATTCCTACTTTGATTTTTTTATTGCCCTTTTTGGCATACTATCACCTCAAGATAAAGCCGCTTAGGAAAGCAGCAACTCCGTCCCTTTGCTTCCAAAACTAAAACTACGATACACGTTGAAGGTATCGTAGTTTTAGTTTTTTAGCAATAAGTTTAAAGTGAATTTACTACCCTAATAATAAACCTTTCTGCATACATCTTTTGGGGTAGCAAATTGATATTATTACGAAAATACTTTGTGATTACTTAAAGGGATCTCGATTGGGGATTGTGTGTGGTGAAATTTGGATTTATTGCTTTTGTAGTTTATAAATATCTGAAAACTCTATATTTATTTTTTCTACATTGTTTTGTTGTTTGACTTCTGCTTTTATTATATTACTATCTTCTGGGACTGTTTTTACCGGTATTTCAATAAGAAACTCTGTCCCTTTACCATATTCACTTTGAACAGAAATTTTTCCTGCATGCATAACCACTAGGGATTTAACTAGCGATAGTCCTATACCACTACCTTCATGCCTTCTAGCAAGGGATTTATCCACTTGCCTAAAGCGCTCGAAAATAATTTTTTGTTTATCCTTCGATATACCAATACCTGAATCCTTTACAGAAATTAGAATAGTTGCTCCCTTATCTTTTATATTTAGATTTATACTACCACCCTGGTCAGTAAACTTTACCGCATTTGATAAAAGGTTTAGTATAATTCTTTCAATGCTGTCTAAATCACATGCCGTGATCTTTTCTTCTACATCTGTATCAAATATCAGTCCTATACCTTTATTTTTTATATAATCTGATACTGACAATGCAATATTTTCAACTATGTTTACAATATTATAATTTTTCTGATGGATTTCAAAAAAACCTGCATCAATTTTTGTACTATCAATCATGTTGTTTACAAGTCTTAACTGCCGATAACAGTTTTGTTTTATAATATTAAAATACTTCTCCCGTTTATCAGATCCATCCTTTGTCCCTATACTTTTCCTTTGGCTTTCTAGAAGTTGTAAGGTACTCATGATGACATTCAAAGGCGTCCGAAGTTCATGGGAAAGGTTGCTAAAGAAATCATTTTTCAAATCATCTAATGCAATTGCCTCTTTTAACTCTTCTTTACTTTTACGTTGATTTTCTTCTGCTTCCTTCCGGGCTGTAATATCTACAAGAGAGGTAACAATACCCTTTATAGCATTTTCATTTGTACGGAATGGAGAATATTTTAATATATACCACTTATTGCTCAGGCTCTTGATTTCCTTTTCAACTGGAACTAGGTTATCCATCACATCACGGCACACTTCAATTAAATCCTCATTTTTAAAGTTATGTGATATATGGCTTATTGGGCGCCCTATATCCTGTTCTATAAGATTAATTTCCCTTGCAATCGCTGGTGTAAACTTCCTCACGCATAGGTTGGAATCTAAAAACAAAGTACCTATATCTGTACTGTTTAAGAAATTTGTCATATCATTATTTAAATCAGCCAATTCTTGTATCTTATACTCGTATTGTGTGTTTACAACCATCAATTCTTCATTGACGGACTGAAGTTCTTCATTCGTACTATGCATTTCCTCATTAGAAACCAACAATTCCTCATTGGCTGATTGCAACTCTTCGCTTGACGTCTCTAATTCTTCTATGGTGGATTGAAGGCTCTCCTTGGTATACTGAAGCTCTTGTTCTAAGTCAGCTATACGGCTATGCAATTCGCCTACTGTATCAAAATTTTCAACATAATCTTCGTGGCTGCCACTACTTTGGATTTCTTCAAATATTACATAAATAAGCAAACCACTCTTCTTTGTAAACAGTGGTTTAACAACAAGATTAATGTTGTTTTCCTCTTGAGCTAACTTGACTTTAATATTTGAATAAGCAACTGTTTTCCTCTCTTTTCTAACCTTGCTGATTGCAGTTCCAAGGGCGGTTGATAGCTCCTTCGGCACCATCTTTTGTATGTCATAGCATACCCTTCCCCTGGGTACCTTCAAGTATTTATCCACATCACCACAAATCTGTACAAGTTCACCATTCTCGTCAAGCAGCACACTTGGTGGTAAACATTCTTCTATCAAAATTGTTTGGATACCTTCCATTTCCCACTTGTTCCTTTCTACTCCAGTAAAATAATCTTCTTCAGGTTTTGACTGAATTACCTTGATATCTGTCGATATACCGGAAAAATCCTCTACAGGTGGCCGCTTCTTTATATTATTTCTTTTATAGATCTTCCACTTGGCATCAAATGTAGAAAAATATTTGTCCATTTCTCCGGTAGTTTCACTGGTCCCTAAAAACATAAATCCATTTGTTTCAAGAGCAAACTGAAAAGTTGAGATAATCCTTTTTTGAAGACTAGGTTGGAAATAAATCAATAGATTTCTACAAGTTAAAAGATCAATTTTATAAAAAGGCGGATTGTTTATTACGTTGTGACTTGAAAAAATAACCATTTCACGAATAAATTTTGAAACATGGTAACCATCCCTTTTTTTAATGAAATAACGGTTCAAACGTTCAAGGGATACATCTTCGGCGATACTATCGGGATAAACTCCCTTGCTGGCATATTCTATTGACTTAATGTCAATATCTGTAGCAAAAACCTTTACGGTTATATTTCTTTGAGTATAATCCATATGCTCTTTAAATAATATTGCTATTGAATATGCTTCCTCCCCAGTCGAACATCCAGCCACCCAAACCCTGACGACAGCATTGTCTGTCTTTCTATCAATAATTTCAGGAATAACTTTATTTTTCATCACGTCAAAAGCATTGGAATCCCTAAAGAATCTTGTTACTCCTATCAATAAACTATTGTATAAACACTCTATCTCTTCTGGAGTTTCCTTTAAGTATGAAAGATACTCCTCTAGTGTCTGTATTTGACATATTCTTATCCTTCTATTAAGACATCGCAGGACAGTGCTCTGCTTATAAAGACTGAAATCAGTGGCGTATAGATTTTTAATTAGATTATAAATTTGCGACAAGATATCAGTTGCTTCATCAGATTTTTGCTCTTCGTCTTCTATTACATTCATCAACCAAGATTGATTTATATATTTCAATAATTTTTCAGGCATGCTGGAGGGAGATAAAATAAAGTCGCAGATATTCGTTGCAATCACACTTTTAGGCATTCCATTGAATTTTGCAGTCTTCACATCTTGTGCTATTACAATGCCTCCAGCCTCCTTTATTGCCCTGCAACCCCGTGTACCATCACTTCCTGTACCTGATAGTATGATTCCTATGGATTTTTCATTCATATCTTCTGCCAGTGATTCAAAAAAAGTGTTTATGGTGAGATTAACCTTCTTAATTTGGTTTTGTTCACTTAGTAAAAACTGATTACGTGAAACTTCAACAGTAAACTTTGGAGGGTTTAGGTAAACACATCCTGGGACAATTTTCATTCCCTTCTCTATCTGATATACTTTCATTTCCGTATTTCTGGATAGTATTTCAGGCATGAGACTTTTAAAGTCAGGAGATAAGTGTTGGATTACTACAAAAGCCATATTACTGGCTGGTGGCATGTTTGCAAAAAACTGTTCTAGGGCTTCTAGTCCCCCAGCCGATGCCCCTATACCTACAACATAGAAATCCTCAGTTTCTGTAGATGAACCACTTTTATCTAATTCTGGTTGAATTATTATATTTTGACCTCCATCAAAGGTGCTTGCATCAGCCATCTTATTTTCCCCCTCAAACTGCATATATAAAAATTTTTACAAAATATTTCTGTAAATCTAAATTATACCACATATTTGGTCCTTTTGTACCCTTTTATACATTTTCCTTCAAGCCAATTATGCATATCATGTGCCTTTGGAGCTTTGTATCAAGAAAATATTAAATTATCTTCTGTAAAGTTTCCACCTATACGTCTCATTATCTGTTCTAAAGGTTCCTCCTTTTCCTTAAGCAATAGATGTAAATGATTGTCCATTACGCAATAGGCATATATTTTATATTTACACTTTTCTTTATACCTTAATAGGGTTTTTAGTAATCGTTTCTTGTCTTCCTTTGCATTATCATCACCTCGAATTTGGTTTATAATACCACTTTCTCCTAATCAGCAATAGATATACCTTTTAATGCTGTAGGATAAACGCTGTAATATAATAGAGGAAAAAAAAAGAAGCATGAACTCCGTCCCTTTGCTTTCCTTCCCTTTGCTTTCCTTCTTTGCTTTCCTTTTTAACATACACATAAATCATGCTTTTCATAGCTTTTTTAATTACTACACCTGATTCAATTTGATTGTCTACCACATTAAATATAATATTTAATGTTATTCTTAGTTTACATTTAATAGTTTTGAGGGGGTATAGTCATATAACTTGAAATCTATAGCAAATATTTTCTACTGAGAAAGTTATCCCCAAAATAAAACTCCCCTAAACTTATTATCATCTAGGGGAATATATATTACTCTTTGACTTTCATCTAAATCCTTGTAAACCACTGACTTCAGTTTATTTCTTCTCTATCAATACTACACACCCTTAAAATACTCCATTTGTTCCATTACTTATTATTTATTAATCAGCTTCGATTCCACCAATAGGTTCTTAATTGCCTGTGCTGCTTCTGCATAGGTCAGGTTTGCTTTTGGGGAAATTGTTGTTGAGGTTGTTCCGCTGAAAACATAGGCAGATAATACTTCTTTTACGTATGATGTCGCCCAACTTCCGACCTGATTATAGTCTGTATAGTTTTGATATCTGTTTTCATCTCTTCCTACAAGTTTTGTGATCTTCATTGCCTTTTGATACATGGTCATCGCTTCTTCTCGGGTGATTAGTGAATCCGGTCTAAAGGTTCCGTCCGGATATCCTGCTACAATTCCGTATTCGCTTGCAATCAGAATAGCTAGTGTTCTATCTCCTGCTGCACTGACGTCACTGAACTTATTGCCATGCGTTGGACCTTCTCTATAAAGTCCCAGCGCTCTTACAATATACTCTGCAAAGTCTGCTCTCGTGATTGCCTTATCCGGTGAAAAGCTATCAGGGTTAAAGACAACCAATCTTGATGCCATGTCATTGACTGCATCCTTTGACCAATGGCTTGCCACTGATGCCACAGTCACTGGATTCCGAATAACGGAGTAGGCAGAGTTGGTTAAGGAGTTCAGTTTTGCATACCACTTACCGTCCTTTTGGTATATTGATGTTGGTATATGGCTGTATGTCCCGTCTGGGTTGAATACAATACCCGTTGTGATTTTACTTGGATCTAACCCTGCCGGAATTTCCATGACCCGCTCTACATAGTTACTGAACCTGCTGATTTGCAACTCATCTGTTCTCCCATCAGCTCTTGTTGTTTTTGCTACTACTTCAAAGGATACTGGTGGGAATACTAACTCAGCGCCATTTGCTTTGACAACTTCGCTGTACTTTTCAACCACCTTTTCATCTAGCTTCGTGATTTTTATTTCCACTTTAATATCAGTAAGATTCGTTTCCTTAATTCCAAGGTTTTCTGCTACTTTGCTGATAGTGAATTCTTCTGCCGGAATAATATATTCTATATTATCATGTTTAACAGATACATTGAAGGTGTTCTCTTCCAGCTTCTTAACTATATCTCCGGTAAGCTCTACTTTAATAACTTCTGACTTTGCATCCGCAACAAGAACTTGAATGATATTACCCATTCCGGTTGTATTGTTTTTAATGGCTTCATCTATTTTGCTCTCAATGATTTTATTGTCAACTTCTACAGTTACCGTTGATTTTCCATCTTCAGTTGTCTTTGTTTCTTTTCCGATATTTTGTTCTTGTCCGTTTACTATAACGATTGCTTGTGTCTCTGTTGTTGTAGTTGGTGTAGGTGCTGGGGTTGGAGTTGGTGCGGTCGTTGTGCCACCCCCTGATGAACCTCCACCACTTGAGATTTTAGTCCACATTGCATAGAGGTTGAGGTTGGTTGTTGACATAATTAAGGTTGAGCCTTGTGTATAGCTGCTTCCTTGTCCATTGGCTTGCGTATTCCAGCCTCTAAAGGTATATCCGGTTTTCACCAGGTTTCCTGTATTCTCCCGCACTGTAACGATAGCTCCCTCTGGATATGCATTGCTGTCTGTCGGTACACTTCCTCCCGTACTTCCATTGCCGTGGTAATTTATGTTGTTCAAGCTAACGACGACTTCTGCTGTTAGTGGCGTAGTGCTATGATTTAGCTTGCTTTGGTTTATTGATATGGTTCCTATACCCTGAGTATTTAATGAACCATAAACTGCTAAAGTTACTGTATTGCTGCTATTATCTACTAAATCTAGATTTAATGTGTTAAATGCGCCTCCTAGATTTATGTCACTTGCATATACAGAGCCTGTCACTGTGTCATTATACACGCTTAATATAAAGGTCTGATTGAAATTAATATTTCCCCTAACGTTATCCGGACTTGCTGTCATTCTGATGCTGCTTGAGTCAATCCACTTGGCATACAAAGTTATGTTTTCGCTGCCCATTGTAAAGGTGGATCCTGCCGAATAGTTTGTTCCATTACCGTCAGCTGCAGTATTCCAGCCTCCAAAGGTATATCCGATTTTTATCAAGTTACCAGTATTACCTAGTACTGTTGCTATTGCATTTTCTTCGTAGCTGTTGCTGTCGGTTGGTACTGTTCCCCCTGTACTGCCGTTACCGTCATAGGTTACGGTGTAAGTGGGATTCGGTATCCACTGGGTGTAAAGGGTTACGTTACTGCTGCCTATGGTGAATGTGTTTCCAGGTGCATAGTTTGTTCCCTTTCCATCAGCTGCGGTATTCCATCCGCCAAAGGTATAGCCAGTTCTTATCAAACTGCCGGTGTTGCCTAATACTGTTACTGTTGCATTCTCTATATAGCTGCTGCTATCGGTGGGTACTGTTCCCCCTGTACTGCCGTTACCGTCATAGGTTATGGTAAACATAGTAGCCACAGTAATGGCAAAGGATTTTTCAAAGCTGTTGCCATCGGAGTCCGTTACCCTCACTCTTATGTCATAGTTGCCGGCAGTCAGGGCGGTATTGGTGCGTAAATTGCTGCCGTTGATGTTAAAGGAACCATTATGGGTATCTCCTGCACCACTTACCAATGTATAGGTGAAGGTATCTACCGGGCTGGCATCGGTAGTGCTGAAGGAGCCTACTTGTGCATTTATTCCTGTTGCCGCAACACCAATGCTGGCGGGTGTCAGGATTATTTCTGTAGGTGAGTTGGCATTAATGGGGTCGTTGGTCTGGGATATAGGTGTTGTATAGGCACTGTTCTCATTACCTACTGTATCCCCCAGTACTATACTCACCGGTATACCTTCCTCTGCCCCCACGTCAGTTCCTCCTTCTGTAACGGTAAACTGAGCGGTATAGGTTGTATCGTTGGTCTTATTTAAATTACTAAGCGCAAAACCACCTACGGTACCTGAGGTTAAGGTGTAGGTATCGGTATCTGATGCTACTGTAATGGTGACGGTAACTGTGTCCCCCACCTTCATACCTGTATTTGGTATAGATACAGCATTAATGACGGGGGGTGTACGATCTATGGTATATACTTCTCCGCTAGTGAAATTGCCGTTTCCAGCACCTGCTCCACCTAGGGGTATTCCACTGCTAGTTGCAGTAATACTGTCGTTGTCCATGAGGTCTAATCGGATTGTCCCGTCACCTGTACCTGTGTTGATGGTCACTGTCCAGGTACTTCCACTGCCGTTGACCTCTGTTACTGATGCTCCGGTGATGGTGCCGGTGGTGATTACGGAAAAGTCACCTACTGCTACTCCTGTCACACTTTCTGAGAAGGTAACGGTATAGTTAACTGTTGATGCATTTGTTACAGAAGCTCCTGTTCGGGTGATGGAAGTAACTGATGGTGTTGTCGCTGGTTGCACCCGAACCGTAGCGCTGTTGCCCTCGTTGTTTCCAACATCGCGACCTTGGATGGTGATTTCGCGCAGTGTGGCGATTTCCGGAACGCTAGATGTGTTGGAATACTGTAATTCACGCAACAATGCCTGATATTCGGTGGCAGAAGCCACCCCTGTCATAGTAATAATGCTATTGCTGGTATAGGTTACGGTAATCGCTCCACGCACTCCACTACCGCCCAACAGAGTCAGCACCTCGTCGGCTCCGTTCTGTGGGTTGGTCAAGGTGATGACGAGCCTATTAAGGTTATCACCGTCAGGCTCGACAATGGTAGCATCACCAGCAATCAGTACCGCGCCGCCTCCCTCTATATGGGCAATCGGCGTTCCGCTGAGCCCACCGATTACCGGTGCAGTAACCAGTGAAACCGTTGCCGTACGCGGAATCGAAGTATCTTCGCCGTCACTGACCGTAACAGTGATTACACGGTCAGTGGTGTCGACAGACATCGCCGTGACGATGTTGTGATACTGGATGCCACGCAGAATGGTCTGATAAACCTCCACACTCGCATGTCCTATGATCGACAGATTCCCGGTGGGCGCCGTGTAGGACGCGCTCAAACCGGCTCCACTGGCCGCCGCCATGGCTGACGCTGACAGACCCAGACTTTCGTTAGCGCCATTAGGCCTGTTGGTCAGGGTGACGGTCATTGAAGTAAGGTGGGTACTGTCCCAGTCGATGATAGTGGCATCGGGTGCAATGGATACTGCTGATCCTTCGACTGAAAAGATCACTGTGCTATCCTCACCAAACTCTCCACCATTCAGGTCAACCTCTGGCGCATCGTTGTTATCGTCGATGGTAATTATTCCGTTCAGTTCTGAGGTCGCCGTGGTTCCTCCAGCTCCATCATCAAGGGTAATATTCACAGATCTACTAATCGCCGTTCTGAAGTTAGTAGGATTCTGACTACTGCTTTCAAAGACCAGCTGTCTAATCAACGCCTGGACGCGGGCGTGGGTGGCGTTGTTGTTAAAACCAAGAGTCAGTGCTTGACCGTTCATACCGTTTGCTACGGCGTGGATGGTGGCGAAGTGGACTCCCACATGTTGGATATTCTGCCCACCCACGAGGGAGATACCGTTCCCCGTGGCAACGCCCAAGGCATCACCATCCTGATAGGCGGCAAGGCTGACGGTCAAGCTACCACCGTCAAGGTTGACATTGTCCACCTGGGTCAGACTAGCATCGCTGACCAACAGCAACGCATTCCCTGTACCTCCAATGAAGGTGCCGCCGATGGTTCCAGTCAGTATTTCGGGATCGTTGTAAGGAATCAGACCCAGTGTGCCAGCCAAAGGGGCACTGCTCAGTCCGCCAGTATCCTCGAACACCGCCGAAACGGTGCGGTTAGCATTATCCCCGAAGTTGGTCGGGTTATCATTGCCTATGACCGTAAAGGTTACGTGGTTGAGCACCGCATTGACTTGCTCCGCTGATGCCTGGTCAGTGAAGGTTACCACCAATACCATCTCAAATCCGCCGGTGACTGTGGCAATCACCTGTCCGTCCATCGACAGTTCACCAGGAGTCACGACGTCGTTGTAGGTCAAGGTGCCTACCGTCGTATCGGCAGTGCCATTGAAGGATATCATATCACCATTCTGATAACCATCGCTGAAAGAAACGGTTAGGATCGCCCCATTGAAACTGCTTTCCACCGAAGTGATCGAAGCATCAGAGAACAGATAGATCGCATCACCGCTCAATGAAGAACCAGAAGCGGTGTTTTCCTGCCAGCTGACCGCGCCCACAATTCCTTCCAGAATAGGGGTGTTATCGGCGGTGGTCACGCCTATGACACTAGGGGATCCCATCAAGTTATTGGCGACATCACGCCCAACCATATAAATATCATACTCGGTGGCCATGGTCAGTCCGTCCACCGTGAAGGTATGGGCAAAGGGAGCATCGGTGCTGACATGGCTACCCGCCGTCACCACTGTCACACCCTCATAACCTTCACCCTCTACCACTTGGACAGAGGTAGGGGCTGTAGCATCTCGTGCTACCACTATATAGAACAGAGTTCCAGCCTCGTTGAGGGTAGCCGATAGTTCAAAACCACTGTCTGTAATGTTAGCCGTCGTTGGGCTCACGCTAAAGACTGGTGGGACATCATCTATTACTGTAATGGCAAAGGATTGCTCAAACCACAATCCTCCCGCGTCAGTACTTCTAATGCGTACAGCGTAACTACCTGCCATACTGGCTGCATTATTGACCCGCAGGCTACTGCCACTGATATTGAATAAGGCGTTATTTGTATCCCCAACTCCCGCCACCAGTGCATAGGCATGACTATCCCCAGCATCTGGGTCTACAGTGGACAGGGTACCCACTACTGCATTGCCGCCGCCTGACTGAGTGACTGTAGTGTTGCTTAGTATTATGTCTGTGGGTGCGTCGTTGATGGAGGTGACGGTGGCTGTGGCTGTCACCGCCGTGCCGTTAACCTGCCCGTCGTTAGGTGTGAGGGTGAAGGTGGTCAGCACGGTGCTAGCTGGCGCCACTTGGTTGGCTGTGGGAGTAAATACCAGAGCCTGCAAACGGTCGGTCAGCTCTGTGGGATTGGCCCCACTTAAGGTATAGTTCCCTGCCGTTCCCGTCAGCCCAGTACCCGACAGGGTACCATTGGCGGCGGGGTAGGTGATGGTAATGGTTCCACCGTCCCCTTCATTGTCCGTAAAGGATAGGGTCGAGAACGACGTAGTAGTAGCGTTATCGTTTAGGCTTACAGATGCGCTGCCGTTGATGACAGGGGAGGTGTTAGGGATGATAGGGTTGTCAAAAACAAAGTTGTTCAAGGCAATATAAAGCTTGTTATCATACTCCCAGCCACTACTTGTGAAGTGAATTTCATCAACATACGAAAAATCTTCTCCAAGAATAACCGTTTGTGGGTATCCTTCATTATAGCCAAAATTATGTGTGGCCACAGGCACAGAGCTTCCGTTCCTATAACCAGTAATTGTACCACCAGTTCCACCATCATCTATTAACTGCACACTTGAAAAGCGAAACTTCTTTGATGCGTCGGATCTAATAATGAATTTATCAGCAGGGTGAAATGAACTCCATAGCAAAATAGTACCTGGAGAGACATCATATTCGCCCATATAATAATCTGTGATCATAATATCGCCTACAGGCGAATTAGTTGTATTAGCAAAATAAAAGGTGTATATAATATCTGGAATGTCTGCCGAGCCCCAAGTCCCGTCTGTTATTACCTGCCCTAGATAGTAGTCCCCAGTCGTGCCTTCACCATGGGTAAATCTAACAGTCCCTGCAACAAGTAAGCCTAGGTAATCCTCCCCTAAGTCCAGAGACGACACACCAATCTCACCCGTCGCCTCCTCCAACACCCAGTTCCCCCCCAGGGTGGCTGCTCCAGTGGCATCGCTTGATGCCGCCACATCAGCCTGGGTGATTCGTGCGATATCCTCGATGAAGGCACGTCCAGCCTCCCCCTGTGCCACGTAGCAGCCATAGAGGAGGATATCCCCCTTCGCCGTCAGGCTGGCGCCAATGCGGGTCAGGGTTTCTGCATGCTCCTCCAGGGTGGCAGCAGTCAGAACCGTGGTACCGATGCGTTTTTCGGCCATAGAGCCGTGAGACAGGATATGCAGGGCGTTTAGGTCCTTCATGCCCTCCAAATGAGCCGCAATCTGCAGCAGCCCGTCTTGGTGGGGATCCAGGACCACAACAAGACGTCCATCCCCCTGTGCACCTTCTTCCAGAACCCTGAAGCCCTCAATGCCACCGTCGATGAACACTACTTCCTCCACCATTAGTGTAGTCTGGATGGAGGTTTGACCTGTATCACCAGCATCAACAGTACTAGCAGGAGTATCAAAACTTATTGTCCTGGAATAAGGTGCTGCTGCATATACCCCTTGAAAATTAAAACTCAAATTCATTAATACAATGGTAAAACAAATAAGTATGCGTAATAGTGTTCTTGTATAACCTGTTTTCTTAAAAAACATCTTTCTTCCCTCCTCATATTGTTTATTAATTTTGAATTGATAAAACACCGGAACCTTTTAGTATCCTAATCTGTGATGGCCTTCATAGATAAAAAGCCTAAAACTTCAATTTCTGGCAGCATTCATTGTTCCTTTTTAAATAAGATTTGTCTTGTATTGATTATATATCCGTATCATTGTATGGGTCAATTCATATTTGAAGGAGCTGAAAAATACAAATTTGAGCTATAGATAAACAACATCAAAACTAAAGTTTGAACTTGCTTATCTATATATCCTAATTTACTTATAGCATCATAAAATATCTCCATATCTTCTATAAATCTTTACCCTTTTTATTTTTGTCTGAACCACATTTTGTCATCTGAATTATCGTTTCTATATGCATTTTGATAGAGTGATCATATTATTTTGCAGAATAACTAGAAAATCCCCTAACTCGCCTAGGGGACCATAATTAGATATTCCATTTTTACCTAAAACCTTCTGTTCTTCGTCTAAATTGTCCCTCCTGTAGAAAAACAGAAGGTATCTCATCCTTTAATTAATAGTTTTCACGTAAATTACGCTATTTTTACATCCCACATAACCTTTAAGGACTGCTATATTTATACAAAATATCCTCTTTGAAGTTCCCCTAAAGCATGTGAGAAAGACCTTAAATATTCGTTATGATATGTTTTGCTGCGGTTTTCCATACATACTATGCTAAAGTAGGTTATTGAAGAAAAAAATAGCAAGTTGGGTTCGATCTCTTAATTCTAGTTTTTCTAAAATAACGCTTATGTAATTTCTCACTGTTCCCTCACTTAAATGCAATTCCTTTGCGATTTCCTTATTTGATAAACCTTTTGAAACCAAAGAAATGATTTCAAATTCCTTATCTAAAATCCCATAGTCTTGATAATCTTTTTTATTTACTTGATTCGTCATAACCGATGGAAGTTTATTAACAATTTCTTCACCAAAAACATTCTGACCAGAATAAACTGCATTTAATGCTGGTATGATGCTGTTGTAATGTTGTTTTAAAATATAACCCTTTGCTCCTATTTTTAATGCCTTAATAATGTATTCATCATCTGCAAAAGTGGTCAAAAAAAGAACTTTTGTATTGGGAAATATATTTAATATTTCTTCAGCTGCTTCCAGCCCATTGATTTTTCCCATTCTAATATCCATTAAAAGAATGTCAGGTTGATGCTCTTTATATAGTTTTATAGCATCTTCCCCACTATTGGCTATTGCCAACACTTCAAAACCATCATTGGCCTCTATTATAGTTTTTAATGATGATGAGACAAGAACATCGTCATCTACGATTACTATTTTCACATTATCCCCTCCCTAGCATATATATGGTTATTTGACATCTCAGAAATACTTATGGTTTCATAAATGAAATAAATATTCTAAACCCTTTTGTTTCATCGAAATTCACTATTCCGTTTAGTGATGCAACTCTTTGCTTTATACTCTCAAGACCCATTCCTTTGAAATTGCCATGGTCCAATTTTTTATCCCCATTATCATATATAATAAGCTGAAAAAGCTTTGGGTGTTCATATAGGCTTATAGAAACCAGGTCACCATTAGAGTGCTTCATAACATTTGATAGTGACTCTTTAATAATGCCTATAATGGCGTATTTAGCTTTGGCAGGCATATCTCCAGTTATTTCATAATTTAATGATGTTTCACAAAAAGTAAAATTTCTCAGCAACTTATTTATCTCACCGTAAAGGTCAATAGAATCCTCATATAGGTTATGAACACTTTCTCTTATGGAGTTCATACCTTCATTCAAAGTGTTCTTAACCACTTCAAGGCTTTTTACAGTATTCTCATCTTTACTTACGGCTATGACGGCTCCAATTTGCAAAATAGCACTTGAAAGTAGATGTCCCACATTATCGTGTATTTCTCGTGCAATTCTATTTCTTTCATTTAACGTAGCAAGATTAACCTCTACATCTTGTTTACTAACTAGCTCATTAATTTTTTCTTCAAGAGAAATGGAAAGCTCTGTTAGGTAATCCCTTTGGTTTATATAATCTTCTCGAAGTTTCTTTTCATTAGTTTCTCTTACTTTTAATAGGTACACAATTGTACTTATGCCTATTAAGACACTCATGGTGCCTAAAGAAAACTTGTTAAGGTGTAGGGTGTAGGGGATTAAGGCTAACAGTGTTAACATTTGGTTTTTAGTTCTTAATAGGTCATAGCTTATTAAGGGTAAAAAGAAAACAAATTGAACATAAAACCCTGATACTATAAAAAAAACTATAAATAACCCTTTGGCCAACTTCTCATTACTAAAATATTCCAACAGTCCACTTATAGCAATAGCTAATGCTATGGCAATAATCCCTTCATAGGGGGTAAATTCAAACAAAAGAAGCCCGCAGGTTCCTACAAAAATAATTAGTTTATTTAATATATTGCCCATGACTTGCCTCCCTTGCTTAATTTCACTTTAATTATAGCATAACCAAAGTATATCAATTTAAGAAAATATGACAATTGTCATATTAATCTCATGACAAATTACACTGCCCCTTATTAAATATTTCTACTACAATAAGATTATAAAAACAAAGAGAGGGATGATCACTGTGATAGTAAAAATTGAAAATCTAGTCAAAAGATATGGAGACTTAATAGCCCTTGACCATTTGAGCATTGAAATTAAAGAAGGTGAAATCTTTGGACTTTTAGGACCTAATGGTTCAGGAAAAACAACGGCTATAAATTGTCTACTATCTTTACTAAAGTTTGATAAAGGTAACATTGAAATCTTTGGGAAAGAGATGAATCCAGCGGCCTATGGCATAAAACACAACATAGGTATCGTTATGCAAAACGTAGCAGTTTTCGAAGAGCTAAATGTTTACGAGAACATTGATTACTTCTGTGGTCTTTATATAACTGATAAGAAAAAACGTAAAGAACTGGTAGATCAAGCAATTGATTTTGTAGCTTTAAAAGACTTTGTAAAGTTTCATCCCCCAAAATTAAGTGGTGGTCTTTTAAGAAGACTTAATATTGCTTGTGGAATCGCTCACAAACCAAAGCTAATCATTTTAGATGAGCCAACTGTTGCCGTTGACCCTCAAAGTAGGAACAATATTCTAGAAGGCATCAAAAGACTAAATAAAGAGGGGGCAACCATTATATATACCTCTCATTATATGGAGGAAATTGAACAGCTTTGTTCCAGGTTAGCTATATTAGATAAAGGTAAGGTAATTGCATCAGGAACAAAGGAAGAAGTTAAAGAAATGATCGCACTTGGTGAGAAGATTGTCGTAGAAACCTTTAATATAAATGAAGATCATCTAACTAAAATACGTAAATTACCTAATGTTATTGATGTTGAATTAAAAGAAAATACCTTAACCATTAGACAAAGAAATGGTGCAAGCAATCTTGTAAATATAATAAGTTTTATCGCTGAAAATGATATAAGCTACGGTAAAATTTATTCGGAGTTACCAACTCTAAATGATGTATTCCTTGAAATAACAGGAAAAGAATTAAGAGATTAAGGAGGTATATTATGTCATTTCATATTTTAAAATATAGCTTTAAATCCCTAGTTAAAGATAAGATGTCCTTATTTTGGATGCTTTGTTTTCCTCTTATTTTAGCAACATTTTTTAATCTAGCCTTTTCAAACCTAATGTCCAGTGAAGGCTTTGAAAAAGTTAAAATTATCATAACAACAGATCATATAATACCAGAAGGACTTGAGGATGCAATGAAGGAAAGCAATCTTTTTGATATATCTTATACCACTGAAACAGAAGCAAAAGAGCTTTTATCAGATAGAGAAATAACAGGATATATTAAAAATACCGATGAACTTGAACTTGTAATTTTCGGTTCTGGTCTTAACCAGTCTATAGCTAAAATCTTTTTAGACAATTATCTTCAAGTTTCAACAACCATTTATAATATCATTGACGGAAATCCTCAACTAATTCAAATGGGTTTTCTAGAAAATTTAAGCTTTAACGATGGGTTTACAGAGGAAATTCCCGCAAGTTCCTCAATGAATATGATTGTTGTATACTATTTTGCACTGCTGGCAATGACCTGCCTTTTCTCAGCCGTTACAGGGTGCTATGCCATATCACTCGTTCAAGCAAATCAATCTACCCTTGCAGCAAGAATTAATGTTGCACCTACACATAAATTAAAAGCGTTTCTATCGATGATCTCTGCTAGTATGTGTTTTCAGTTTATGTCGGCAATTATTGCAATTACCTATATCACACAGGTTTTAAAGGTAGACTTTGGTGATAGAATTCTACACATCGGAGTACTGTGTTTAGTAGGCTGTTTTACAGGAACTATGTTTGGTGCTTTATTCGGGTTGCTTGTAAAATTAAAGTCGGAAGTTAAGGATATGTTGGTGTCGAATATCATCATGATTATGTGCTTTCTATCCGGTATGATGGTTTTACAGATGAAATATATCGTTCAGGAAAAGGCTCCAATCATCGCCTATATTAATCCAGCAAATTTAATTACCGACGGTCTTTATGCACTATACTATTATGATACTTTTGATAGATACTTCCTAAACCTTACTTTGCTAGGTGGCCTAGGGTTAGTCTTTTGTACCATTACCATATTGGTTTTAAGGAGGCAAAAATATGCAAGTATTTAAAGCTTTTAGTAAAATTGTACCCAAAAAATTCCTTGGTGTTTTTATAATCTATACGATTATATTTGTCGGGCTTGCCATCTTTTTCTCAAGAAGTGGGTTGCCACAGATGGAAGATGCCTTTGAACTATCAAAAGTTAGGGTTTCTGTTATCAATGAAGACAATACAGCACTGGCCAATGGGTTAGAGAACTATATTAACAAGATTGCAAGACCTGTAGAAATCGAAATGGATGAGGAAAGCATCAAAGATGCACTTTTCTTTCGGCAAACAGAATTTATTGTTATGATTCCTAAAGGTTTTCAAGACAGTTTTACTTCATCAAATTATCAAAAGATAAATACCATGTCTGTTCCTGACTCCGCAAGTTCTGAATATGCAAAGACACTTATTGATAGATACTTAAATACTGCTAGACTGTATATTTCGACATACCCTGAAATTTCTTTTGAAGAGGTACACGAGAAAGTACTAACAGATATTTCAACAGAAGTAAATGTATCTTTCCTTGACAGGATAGCTGGTAATAGCATGTCTAACCTCAATGCATATTTTAACTTTTTATCTTATATATTAATAGCTATGCTTATATCCATGGTGGGCCGTATCATGTTAATCTTCAATAATAAAGAAATCAAAATGCGTAATTACTGTGCACCTATTAGTATTAAAAGCTATAATTTTCAGCTTATACTTGGTAACCTATCGCTTGCCTTTATTATTTGGTTGCTCTTTGTTGCATTGGCATTTATTATCAATAAAGGTACTTTAAACCAAACAGGCTCATTTTTATTTATAGTTAACTCATTTGTTTTAACAATTCTCTGTTTGAGCATAAGCTTTTTGGTTACTACCTTTGCAACAAAAAATTCCATTGATCCCATAGGAAACTGTCTATCCCTTGGATTATCATTTTTAGGTGGTTCCTTTGTACCACAAGCCCTTTTAAGTGATACATTACGAACTATCGGAACCTTCAACCCGATATTCTGGTATGTAAAGGTCAATGATGCTATAGGAGATCTTACTAACATTACTCAATCTACGCTTCAACCAATAATCTATGGTATACTAGTTCAGTTGGCTTTTACTGTTGCTTTCCTTGCCATTGCATTAGTGGTAATTAAACAAAGACGATATGCTCATCAGTAAAAATATTTTCTATACATTTATTAAAGAAATAAGAAAAGAAGGGGACGGCAGACCCCCATCTTTATAGGCAAAGACAAATAATCGTAAAACATCCCTTTTGAGCGATAAAAAGGGGAGTATGAAACGAGTAATAAATATATTAGGTACAAAGGAAATAATTAGGAGGCTAACAGATACAAAAGTATTTGTTAGCCTCGAATTTCATAAATATACTATATTCCTTGAAAACATTAGTGATTTAGTACGAAAAGCATAAAAAGCAATATGGAATAATCATCCATTTTCACTAAGTCTACCGCTCCTTGCTTATTACCTTTCACTTGCAAGCATATGTGCAGCCGTCTGATGCATATCTTTCATACCTGACACTTGAGCGTATTCGGCAACAGTGATACCACTTGTTGTTAGAAGCTCAACAATATGCTCATCCATTCTTGCCCAAGTTTTACCTCCTGCATTATCATAAGCGTCAATCAACTTCTTCAGTCCATCTTTGCCAAAGAGTAGATAATGAGACATGAAATCTACAGACACATCAGCTACCCCTACTTCTGTCCAATCAATTATTCCAGTAACATGATTGTTCTTATCAATAAGGATATGTCCTGGATGTAGATCTCCATGTTTTACCCCTGTATGAGACGGCCAAAGAGAGTCTTCAGCTAACCATGCTTGCCATCGGTCCCATAAATTTGAGTTGACATGATATTTTTCTTTCACACATTCCATTCGCTGTTTCATGGATGCTTTTAACTCACTAGCCCCAAGAATTTCAACACCGATATTTTTGAATTCATCTTGAGGTAATGCGTGTAAATTTGCTAGAGCTTTTCCTAATGAGTAATAATATTCAGATGGTACATTGGTTTCATCAAAACTCCATATATAAGCTTGTTGTTCAACGTCAATAGTAGCGGCTGGAATACCACTTAGCTGCTTATAGGCAATTAAGTCTTCTGAAAAAACCGACCAATCGGGAACTTGAAAGCTTGCATAGTTAGTTATGATATTTAACGCTTTTTTCTCCTGTAGAGCATGTCTCATAGATTCTGGTCTCCGAGGAATCCTTAGTATCCACTTATCTCCGTTTTCCACTTTGGCATGAGCGACTAGAAAGTCAACACCCGATCCATTAATTTTTATGGTGTCTTCCAAAAT